>JBFYSM010000338.1:0-3629 GCA_041301605.1 Chloroflexota bacterium
CTGGATTTCGCTCGTGCCCTCGTAGATCTCAGTGATCTTTGCATCCCGGAAATAACGTTCGATGGGCAGTTCCTTGCTATATCCCATCCCGCCGTGGATCTGGACCGCGGCGTGGGTGACAAACATGGAAGTCTCGGAAGCGAAGAGTTTTGCCATGGCGGCTTCCACAGTGAAGCGTTCGCCGGTGGTCTTGGCGCGTTGCTTGGCGAGCGCGGCATTGTAAGTCAACAGGCGGGTGGCTTCGATGTGGGTCTTCATATCGGCGAGCTTGAAGCCGATCCCCTGGAACTGGCCGATCTTCTGGCCGAAGGCTTCGCGTTCGCGGGCATATTCCACAGATGCCTCATAAGCGGCTTCGGCAATGCCCAGGGCCTGGGCGGCGATGCCGATGCGACCGGAATCCAGCACCGTCATGGCAATCTTGAACCCTTCGCCCTCCTCGCCGAGACGGTTGGTGACCGGCACACGGCAATCCTCGAAGAGCAGTTCGCTGGTGGCGGAAGCGCGGATGCCCAGCTTGGGTTCCTTCTTGCCGCGCGAGAAACCGGGCGTCCCGGCCTCGACCAGGAAAGCGGTCACGCCCCGGTGATGCAGTTCAGGGTTCGTCATCATGAAGACAACGATATATTCAGCCACCGGTCCGCTCGTGACCCAGGATTTTCGCCCGTTCAGGATGTAGGAATCGCCATCCCGTACAGCGCGGCTCTTCATCGTCCCGGCATCCGAGCCGGACATCGGTTCAGTCAGCGAATAGGCTCCGATGGCCTTCCCGGAAGCAACCGGTGGGACATATTTCTTTTTCTGCTCCTCGGTGCCGAATTTGAGAATCCCGGTGCAATACAAGGAGTTGTTGACCGACATGATGACGCCATGGGCGGCATCCACTTTTGCGATCTCCTCCTCGGCCAGCACGTAGGACAAGGTATCCATGCCTGCGCCGCCATACTCCTCCGGGACTTCTATGCCCATGAAGCCCATCTCGCCCATCTTCTTGATGGTTTCATGGGGGAATTCGCCGCTCTCGTCGAACTCGGCTGCAATCGGGGCGATCTTCTCGCGGGCGAAATCGCGGGCGGTGTCGCGGATCATCCTGTGCTCATCGGTGAATGGGAATATCAAATTGCTCATCGTATCCTCCGGTTGGTTTTGGTCGCTGTTGATTATACATCACTCAGGAAATCGATGATTGCTTGACACTGCAACGATAATTGACACATTTGAATAAATAAACCGGGCCTTGGACAAGACCCGGTTCATATTCTGCAAGATTCTATCGTCTACTCGCCAGCCAGCGCGGCTTCTATCGCTGCAGCTACTTCCTCGAAACTGGGAACATAACCGGGCGTAAGTTGTACATCGTTGACGAAAACACTTGGTGTGCCGGTCACGCCCATATCCACACCCGCCTGGAAATCGGCATCGATTTGATCTTTATATCGGTTTTCGTTGAAACAAGCTTTGAAATCACCCATATCCAGATCCAGTGTTTCTGCAAAAGCGATCAGCCGTTTGTCGGTGAATGCACCCTGGTTTTCACCGTTCCAGTTCTTGTAGAGCAAAACATGGTAATCCCAGAAGCGTCCCTGTTCACTGGCGCACATGCTGGCATTGGCTGCCTGTTGTGATTCTTTGGTAGTGGAGTAACTGTCGAGGAATGCATAGTGATGGAAAGTGTAAACAACTTCACCGGTCTCGACGTAGTTCTGGATGATCAATGGCTCAATAGATTCGGTGTAGTTGACACAAGCCGGGCACTGGAAATCCTCCCAAATATCCACCCTGACCGGCGCGTTCGGATCGCCGATTTGCGTTCCGTCTATCGGCGCGTTGTAGGTACGTGGCTCAATCGTAGCAATATCACCCACCGGTGTCAGGGACGGCGCGATCAAGGCTGCCGCAATCAAAAGAGCGCCTACTACCATCATGAGGATGATCAAAACCCGCTTCTGCATCTGCTGTCTTCGTCGGCGGGCGCGGATCTCATCTCGCTTACTCATAAAAACATCTTCCTCCAAATTTCAGACTTAATGCGTCATATTTTGCCATGCGCAGGTGGATTTGTCCAGTCATGGCAACCCAGTCACATCATTTTTTAATCTGCGCATCCAGCCACTCGACCATCACTTTGAATACATCAGCCTTCTCCGGCTCATTGTGGATCTCATGAGTAAAACCGTCCCAGAGCCTCAATGTGCATAACTCTTTGGGTATGAGGTCAGCAAACTCCTGGCTGCCCCGAGGATAACCCAACTGGTCTTTAAGCCCATGCATTATGAGCAATGGGATATGGAACTCAGAAGCATGTGAAAATATCCAAGCGATCGCAGCAAGTGAGTGCTTACCCATTGCAAAAGAGATGCGGTTATGGACAAGAGGATCATGGATATAGGCCTCGACAACTGCAGGATCCAAAGAAATGGAATTTGGATCCAGCCCAGACGCCATGGAACCAGTTGGCATGATAGATCCAAGCACTTTTGCAAGGAACACTTTCATTTTTTGTTGCTCCAAGGCTGTCCGCAACCCGGCACCAGTTGATATCACACCGTGGATAGCCGGTTTTCGTCGCAAGGCATAATTGAGTACCAGGATCCCTCCAAGACTGTGACCGTATAAGAAAACCGGTACTCCTGGATAGCGTTTCGCTGCTTCCCGCAAGAGTCCGTCAATATCCTGCATAAAAGCCTCGTAAGAAGGGCTGTGGCCTCTTTGTCCTTCTGTTTTGCCATGACCGCGTAGATCAGCCCCCAACAGCGCGTAGCCAGCTTCCGCCAGCACCTTACCGACATGCTCGTAACGCCCAACATGTTCACCTAATCCATGCACCAGGCAGACAACGGCTTTGGGGTTTCCTTCCGGTTTCCATTCCTTCGAATACACCTGCAGACCATCATGGGTCTGCCAGTTCCACTCTTGCGTTTTCATAATCATCCTCCGATTCTTATTTTGAATTCACAAGCCGGGGCTCCCATTGCCCGGCAGGCAGTCTCATCCACATCAGCTTCACGCCCGGTTGCCCAGAATAAAGCACCCTGGAGCAAGCCAAGCGTCACGTGGCAGATCGGTTCACCTTCGCTCTGGTTTCGGGTTGCCGCGCTGCCTCGGTCAACCAGGAGCAGATCAACATCCAAAAGGTGAACAGAGGTAGATCCTTCCTCGATTTGCAACCAGCCAGCTACCATCTCGACCACTCGCTTGCGGCGGGATGTGGCAGGCAGGACGCGCACAATCCAGAGTTCGGCCTTCTCCTTGAAAGATGCCCTATTGACCGTGCTCTCCCATAGCCTGCGGCCGCTGCGCAGGAGCAGGCCGCGCGCCCCGCGTCCATAATACATTCGCAGCGCTTTTTGCAGTGACGCATAGGTCTCAACAGCCTGAGGAAAGTTTGCATTCTCTAACGATTGATGTTCCAGCAGGGATTCTGGCAGGCTGGCCATCGCCAGGATCAGGGCCATTTTCTCTGCCCCTACATCCTGAACGATCAATTCGATAAATTGGCGCAGGATTACATGTGAGAAATTTCCACTGGATGAATCATGAGTCACACGCGTGCCTCACCAACTTCAAAACGGCAATACGGATCACCTTTGGCAATACAATGGGTTTCGATGATCTCATATTCTTTTTCC
>JBFYSM010000001.1:0-2901 GCA_041301605.1 Chloroflexota bacterium
CACTGCAATACCACTCGGATGTGTCCGGATCAGGGAAATTCACCACCGTGGAATACTGGTAGATGTCGAGTGCACCCGTGGCAGCCGGACCACCCTCGGCATAACCGCCGAAGAAGATGTCAGAGTCGAAGTTGAGCAGTTCGACACCGATGCCGACTGCGGCCAGTTGCTGCTGGGCAACCGCCTGCGTGTCGCGGCGGATCTCGCGGGTGGTGGTCCCATAGCGGAGCACCAGTTCGACGCCATCCTTGTCACGCGTGCCATCGCCGTTGGAGTCGATCCAGCCAGCTTCATCCAGCAGGCGCTCGGCCTCAGCCGGATCATAAGGCCAGGGTTCCATGGCCGGGTCCACGTAGGGGGTTTTATCCCAGTAGGTTACGGCTGGTATGGTCAGGCCCAGCAGGAGATCGTTGCACAGCGAGAAGCGATCGAAGGCCAGGGCAATGGCCTTGCGAACCCGAACATCCTGCAGGGCAGGGTGACCTTTCTCGGGGTTCAGGTTGAAGTACCAGCCCTCATTGTATCCAGAGAACGACCAGAGGATCTCCACCCCGGCCTCTTCCAGGGTGGGGATGTCGGAGTAGGCAATGAAGGTGCCCAGGTCGCCATCGCCGGTCTGGAGGGCGGCAATCTGCGAGGCATCATCCGGAACAAAGCGGATGAAGATCTCGTCAATGTTAGGTTCCCCGAGCCAGTAGTTTTCGTTGGAAACGAAGCGCGCAAAACTGCCCGATTCCCATTCCGAGAAAACAAACGGGCCGCAACCAACGGTTGGTGACTTCGAGTAAGATGAAGTATCCAGTGTGCCATCCGCCTCGTACTCAGGGGCAAGGACATGCTCTGGAATGATCCCATGCCAGAGGGTGGCCACCCAGGGGGCGAAAGGCTCTTCGAAGGTCATCACGACCGTGGTTTCATCCGGGGTTTCCACGCTGGTCATCAAATCGTATGGATAGGTCGATGCAACAGCGTTGTTCGGATCCACAGTCATGTTGTAGGTGAACAGGAAATCGGCCGAGGTGAGGGGTTCCCCATCCGACCAGACCAGGTCATCCCGCAGGGTAAGCGTGATGGTTTTGCCATCCGCCGAAACCCCGCCATTCTCTGCACTGGGTATTTCCGTCACGAGAACAGGCACGGGGTTGTTCACATCATCGAAGCTCCAGGCATAGCAGTTCCACAGTTGGAGGGTGATGGCTGAGAACCACATGTTGGTGTACAACGGATTCAGGGTGTCGAATTCCTGAGTCCAAATGAAGGTCGCGACCTTCGCAGGTCCCTCTTCTTTCGGTGCGCAGGCTGTCAGCAGCATGGAAGCTACCAATAGCAACGCAAATACAACTTTCAACGTACGCATCTTGCTTCTCCTCTCTCAAAGTAGTGTTTGAGCAACTATCGGTTATTCAACTGTAGTTTCTATATATTGATGGCCCGAACCCCACCTCCTTCCTCAAAAAACAACACTCCCCTCACCTCAGGTTGGACTGAGGGCAAGGGGAGCCAATGGAAATGAAACAATCAGAGAATTGGTTCATGCTCGAATAATAGTATAACATGAAAGATAAAGAAAATTGCAAAAATTGAATCCTCGAAAGCATCATTCGACAGATCCTTTTATCAAATGAAGGGAGATTCCAGGATCATCAGAATGATCAAACCAAATGCCCCAACTTTCGAAGGCACCCTATTTCACCTGATGAATGGTAAAAACGCCACCCCATGTTCCCACATAGAGGGTATTTGGCGTAATCGGATCAATCGCCAGAGCGAAAACATCGTGATGGGTCGGGTCAGGGTTGATCCTGCGCCAGTTCCCGCCTCCGTCCGTGCTCATGAACACACCATTATGTGTGCCTGCATAGAGGGTGCTTGGCATCAGCGGGTCAATCGCCAGGGCATACACACGGGTGGTGGTCAAACCTGTATTGACCGCCTCCCAGGTTCCACCACCATCCATGCTTTTGAACACACCGCCCCCAAAATATGTTCCCGCATAGAGCGTGTTCGGCGTCGCGGGGTCGATCGCCAGGGTGTTAACGGAAGTTATGGTCAAGCCAGTGTTGACCGCGTTCCAGCTCCCACCACCATCTGTGCTTTTAAGCACGCCGCCGCTCCATGTGCCCGCGTAGATGGTAGTGGGCGTAACCGGGTCAATCACCAAGGCATATATATAGTTCGTTGTCATGCCAGTGTCGGTTTTTATCCACGTGCCGCCACCGTCCGTGCTTTTAAACACACCGCCACCCCAGGCGCCTGCATAAAGGATGTCTGGTGTTTGGGTGTCAATGGCCATGGCGCGAACGGGTAAGTTGGGCAGGCCAATGGTTGCCGCGCTCCAGTTCCCGCCGCCATCCGTGCTTTTGAAAACGTTGCCATAATATGTCCCCGCATAGAGGATATCCGGCCTCCCCGGATTTATCGCCAGACTACAAACAAAGTTATTGATGGTCAGGCCGTTGTTTGCCGGACTCCAGTTCCAGCCACCATCAGTGCTCTTGAACAAGCCTTCAGGTGTTCCCACCAGGCCGCCAAATGTCCCCGCATAAAGGGTGGTCGGTGTGACCGGGTTAATCACCAGGACCGGGATATTTCCATCGTCGGATCCTAAACTCGACCAGATATAGGGTTCGATCATGTTTGTTGGCCTAGGTATGGTTGTGCTGCTGGGCGTGGATTCCCCCGTGGTTGATATACATGCAGATGAACTGGCTAGCAGCAAAGCAGCAACCAGAAGCGCGCATCCTGCCGGGAGGGGATATTGTGTTTTCATACTATCTATCCTCCTGGTATCATGGAATTTGCAGGTGGCCGATACCGGAGCCACCGATATATGAGATAAAGTACCTCTGCCCCACCACAAGGCGAGGCCGGGTCTCATTGGCGACAATGAGAGACGCACAC
>JBFYSM010000368.1:0-8140 GCA_041301605.1 Chloroflexota bacterium
GCCTGGGATTGAACCCGGCCTGGCTGGCCAATATCCGCGAGCAGCGGGCGCAGGCCACTCCCAACGCGGACCTGCCCTGGAACCTGCAATGGGCGCGGCGCACGCATCTCTTTTCCTTCACAAATCTCACGGTCTGGGGCCTTGGCTTGCCGCTGGGCATCCTGGCCTGGACCGGGTTCCTGGTGATGGCCTGGCGGATGGTCAAGGGCGAGTGGCGCCAGCACCTGCTGCTGTGGGGCTGGACGGCGGGGTACTTCCTCTGGCAGTCGCTCCAATACAACCCGACCATGCGTTACCAGTTGCCCATCTATCCACTCCTGGCGATGATGGCGGGCTGGGTGATCGTGTGGATGTGGGATGAAGGCAGACGAACGACGAACGACGAACGACGAATGATGGATGACGGACGACGGATGACGAAAGCCAAATCGATCGTCTGTCGTCTGTCGTCTGTCGTCTTGACAGTCGTTGTCCTTGCCCTCACATCCATCTGGGCATTTGCTTTTTCCAGTATCTACACCCGCACCGAGACGCGCATCGCAGCATCGGAATGGATCTACCAGAATGTGCCCGGGCCAATCAATCTCATCATCCAGCAGGCGGACGGTGCTACATACCAGCAGCCGATCCCATTCGTCAGCGCGGCCCAGGTCAATCCGGGCTTGCCTTATTCGACCCTGTTCAGCGTGCAGGTTCCCGGCCAGTTGAGCGAAGTATCGCTGCCGCATGTCCTTTCGGTTGGCGAAACGGCCGCCTTGAATGTGACCATCCGGAAGAACCTGGATGATGCCCAGCCGCTTTTGACCCTCCCGCTGACTGCCAACCCGCAAGGCAGCCTGGAGGATACCAGCCAGACGCTGGTGCTCGAGTCTCCCATTTCCATCGAAGCCGAACAGACCTACTGGCTGCGGGTCGAATTGCTCGATCCTTCGGGAACCGTCGATCTGTGCGGGCCGTTGAATCTCTCTGTTATGACGGATGCCGGATTGGTCGAGCAGGAGATCGGGATGCTGGCGCAGTGCATGGTCACACCCTTCCAGCCCTACACCGTTTCGTTCAGCGCCCAAACGGGTGGGGCGCTCGAACAAATCTTCCTGGCGAATGTTGCCGATGCGACGATCCCCGCATCGCGGATCCTGACCGTCAAACTTGCCAGCGCGCAGGATCCCCAGCCGGAGCAGGTACTTGCGAGTGCTAGTACCATCGTAGATTTCAGCGCTGCCGATGACGCGAACGATATCCAGATCATGTTTTCTTTCGAACAGCCGGTCACCTTATCCATTGGGCAGAGTTATTACCTCGTATTCGAAACATCCGGTGGCGCGCTGGCCTTTTCAGGCGCGGCGATTGCCAACGAGACCGACTATGATTATCCTTTGCCCTTCGCGGTCAGTGGATACAATGGTTTTGGCGGCATCTATCGCGGCGACCTGAACCTGCAGGTTTACTGGGATGATAATGTCGATAAACTGGCCAGGTTCTACAGCACACTCGACCAGGCGGATTACATTTTTATTCCGACCAACCATCAATATGGCCAGATCACCCGTTTGCCGGAGCGCTATCCGCTCATGACTGTCTATTACCGCGCCCTGCTGGGCTGCCCGGCGGAGCAGGATATCATCGAATGCTACCGGGTGGCGGAACCGGGCATGTTCACGGGGCAACTCGGATTCGACCTGGTCGCAACTTTCGAATCCTACCCGACCCTCGGCCCGCTGGTGATCAACGACCAGGCGGCGGAGGAGGCTTTCACTTTCTACGATCATCCGAAGGTACTCATCTTCCAGAAGCGCGCGGACTACGACCCGGCCCAGGCGCGCGCCATCCTCGGCGCAGTGGATCTGAGCAATGTTGTCCACCTGCTGCCGGGGCAGGCCGATAATTACAAATCCCTCCTGCTGCCGGCGGACAGGCTCCAGGTTCACCAGGCGGGCGGGACATGGTCGGAGTTGTTCGATTACGATGCTCTCCAGAACCGTTTTCCGATCCTGGGCGTTGTCATTTGGTACGTTTTCATTTTCCTGCTGGGGTTGATCGTTTATCCATTTGTGCGCCTGGTGCTGCCCGGCCTCGAAGATAAAGGCTACCCGTTCGCACGCCTGGTGGGGTTGCTGTTGCTGGGGTACCTGCCCTGGCTGGCCGGTTCATACAAGATACCGTATTCATCTCTTACCATCGCGGTCATCCTGGGGGCGATGATGGTGATCGGCGCGCTGTTGGCCTATTTCCAGCGGGATGCCTTGAGCCGCGAATGGAAGGAGAAGGGTAAATACTTCCTGTTGATCGAAGGCTTGTTCCTGGCATTCTTCCTCCTGAACCTGCTGATCCGCGTCAACAACCCGGATTTGTGGGATCCGGCTCACGGCGGGGAAAGGCCGATGGAGTTTGCCTACTTCAACGCCATCCTGAGAAGCACAACTTTCCCGCCGTACGATCCCTGGTATGCCGGCGGTTACCTGAATTACTACTATTTTGGTTACGTGATCGTTGGCACGCCGGTCAAGCTCCTGGGGATCATCCCCTCGATCGCATATAACTTCATCCTGCCCACCTTGTTTGCCAGCCTTGCACTGGGAGGTTTTTCGGTGGCGTGGAATTTACTGGCAAATGATCGGGCTTCTGAAGAAAAGCTATCCTGGAGGAGGCTCTTTCAGCAGCCCGCCTTCCTGGGCGGGATCACAGGGGCGGCTGCGGTCATCCTGCTTGGCAACCTGGGCATTGCCCAGATGTTCTACCGCGGCTTCATGTGTCTGGGAGCGCCGGGTGTGGATGTCCACAATTGCTCCCTGGCGCCCAGTCTGCATGCGCCGGCTTCCAATATCTTCCAGCGCCTGGGATGGGCTGTAAAAGGATTCATCAAAGTGCTGGGAGGTTCTCGCTTCGGGTTTGGGGTGGGCGAGTGGTACTACACGCCCAGCCGCGTCAACCTGCCGCCCGAGACGAACGGGATCACCGAATTCCCGCTCTTCACCTTCGTTCACAGTGACCTGCACGCCCACATGATGGCCCTGCCCATCACGGTCCTGGCGATTGCCTGGGCGGTTTCGACGGTCCTGGCACTGCGCAAACAGGCTAGGGAAGGTTCGTTCCTTTCGCCCTTCGTCGCGTTTGCTTCGCTTGCGTTCGGCGCTTTTGTGATCGGCACCTTGAAGCCGACCAATACCTGGGATTACTATACGTATCTTGCATTGGGTGGCGTGGCGCTCGTCTATGGGATTGTGCGCTATCTCAAAGTTAAAAAAACGCCTGGGAACCTCCCGGCATGGCTGGTACGCATGGGATGGGCTATCCTGGCGCTTGGGGTGCTGGTTGGGCTCTCGATGCTGTTCTACAAGCCATTCACCGACTGGTACAGCCAGGCATACACGAACATCGATCCCTGGAAGGATTACACCACGCCCACTTCAGTCTACCTGGTTCACTGGGGTTTCTTCCTGTTCGTGATCACCTCCTGGCTGGCCTGGGAGACGCACCAGTGGCTGGCGCAAACCCCGCTCTCGGCTTTGAATAAGCTAAAACCTTACCAGTTCTTGATTGAAGTGCTTGCCATCATATTTATTGCACTGACGGCCCTTCTGCTGGTAATGAAAGTGTGGATCGCCTGGATGGTGATCCCGTTGCTGGTTTGGACGGGCGTGCTCATCTTGCGCCCTGGCATATCCGATGCAAAGCGTTTCATCCTGTTCATGATCGGGACCAGCCTGGCGATCACCCTGTTCGTCGAACTCTACGTGCTGCGCGGCGATATCGGGCGTATGAATACGGTCTTCAAGTTCTACCTCCAGGTGTGGGTCATGCTGGGCGTCAGCGCCGCGGCCTGTTTCGTCTGGTTGCTGGCCGAAATTTATAAGTGGATTGCCGGCTGGCGGCTCAGTTGGCAGGTTGCCATTACACTGCTTTTCGTCTCGGCTGCCTTGTACCTGCCCATGGGCAGCATCGACCGGATCAAGTTTCGCTGGAACCCCGAGGCTCCTAATACCCTGGACGGTATGGCCTATATGGAGCATGTTGTCTATGGCAACTACGGCGTGACGATGAACCTGGATGAAGATTACCGCGCCATCCGCTGGTTGCAGGAGAATGTGCAAGGCTCGCCCGTGATCGTGGAGGCCGCACCTGCCGGCGTCCAGTATTCCTGGTTGGGACGGATCTCGATCTACACCGGGCTGCCCAGCGTGATCGGATGGGAGTGGCACCAGATCCAGCAGCGTGTTCTGTCTGCCGGCCTGGTAATCGCCCGCGGGCTGGAGGTGGATGCTTTCTACAACACGCTGGATGCCCGCGCCGCCCAGGATTTTCTTGTCAGGTACAAAGTCCGCTACATCATCGTCGGCCAGTTGGAACGTGCCAAGTACACGCCCACAACCGAGGATACCCTCAGCGGCCTGGATAAATTCGAACAGTACAACGGTTCCCTGTGGCAGGAAGTCTACCGCGATGGCCAGACGGTCATCTACGAAGTGGCTCCATGAGCGATCCCATCTACCACATCACCTCCCGGACCTCCTGGACTGCCGCGCAGGAAGCGGGCTTTTACAAAGCCGGTTCTTTCCAGACGGAGGGCTTCATCCACTGCTCCAGAGCCGATCAAGTATTGCGCGTAGCCAATGATTTCTATAAAGGTCAGTCGGATCTGGTATTGCTGGTAATCGATGTCACCCGGCTCCGCTCCGAGGTGCGCTGGGAACCGGGCAGCGATAAGCCGGACGAGTTGTTCCCGCATGTATTCGGCCCGATCTACCTGGATGCGGTCCTGCGCGTCCTCGATTTCCCCCCGGATGCGGATGGCCTGTGGAGGTCATTGCCGGAGTGAGCAACATCACCATCCGCCCTGCAACTTCGCAGGATGTTCTCCTGGCGGTGGAAGGCCTGCGCCTTTCGATTGGGGATCTGGCTGACCAGGTGTTCGGCTCCGTCCCCGGCCACCCCGTGCTGGAGGTCCTGGCGGGAATGTTCACCAGTCCGCGCGGGCGTTTCAGTTACCGGTATGCCACCGTCGCGGAATGGGATGGCCAGCCGGCCGGTTTCCTGGTCGCCTACCCCTCCCGGCGGATGCCACGCCTCGATCTGGAGCTGGGCGGGCTGCTATTGGCCCGTTTCAGCGTTGCGGATATCCTCCGGTCGGTGTGGCCGTTGCGCGCCTTTGCCAGGATGCGCGAGGCTGGGAGCGGGGAGTACTACATCAGCAACCTGGCCGTTTCCCCAAAGTTCCAAGGCAGAGGTATCGGAAGCCGTTTGTTGGATTATGTGGATGACCAGGCTCGGAAGTTGCGCCTGAAGAAATGCTCCCTGCTGGTGGCCTTGCATAATGACCGCGCCCGCAACCTTTACGAACGTGCCGGGTATAGCATCAAGCGCACCTGGAAGGTCAAACTCCCGGATGGCAAGTTCGACGGCACTCACCGCATGATCAAACTCCTCACCAATGATCTCCAATCACTGATAACTGATCACTGATGACTGCATTCATCTCCTGGTACCTGCTCGTTACCCTCCTTGGCTGGCTGACCTTCCCGCTTGCTTACCGGCTGTTCCCGGCCCTGGCGGACCGCGCCTATAGCCTGAGCCGCACCCTGGGCTTGTTGCTGTGGGGTTTCCTGTTCTGGCTGATGGCCTCCCTGGGGATCGCCCAGAACGATACCGGCGGCCTGCTGCTAGCGTTGACCATCGTCATCGGTTTGAGCATTTGGGCCATCGGGCGAGGCAGGATGGATGGAGAACAATGGTCATTCGTCCATGGTCTTTCGTCACTCCGCGAGTGGGTCCGCTCGAATAAGCGCCTCATCATTTCCACTGAAATCCTGTTCTTTCTGGCCTTCGGCTTCGTGGCGCTGATGCGCGCCGCCGGTCCGGATATCACCGGCACCGAAAAGCCGATGGAACTGGCCTTCATCAATGCCATCCTGCGCTCGCCAACCTTTCCTCCGAACGATCCCTGGCTTTCTGGTTACGCCATTTCGTATTATTACTTCGGCTATGTGATGGCCGCCATGCTTGCCAAACTGACCGCCGTGCCCGGCAGCGTGGCCTTCAACCTGATGCTGTCGTTGGTGTTCGCCCTCGCCGCCATCGGCGCCTATGGGGTTGTGTACAACCTGCTGGTGGCCCGCTTTCGTACGAATGACGAACGAGGAACGACTAACGATCCGTCGTCTGTCGTCGGTTGTCGGTCGTCCACCATCCATCGTCGGTCGTCAACCATCCGTCGTTTGGCATTTCTGGGCCCCCTCTTCCTCCTGCTCGTCAGCAACCTGGAAGGATTCCTTGAAATGCTCCACAGCGGGGGCGTTTTCTGGAAGTTCAACGGTGCGGAAGCCGCATCCAGGTTCTGGAACTGGCTGGACATCAAGGATTTGAGTTCCCCGCCCATCAAGCCGCTCGATTTCATCCCGGACCGTTACCTGTGGTGGTGGCGGGCTTCGCGCGTCGTCCAGGATTTCGACCTGGCAGGCGGCTGGCATGAGATCATCGACGAGTTCCCCTTCTTCTCCTTCCTGCTGGGTGACCTGCACCCGCATGTGTTGGCGCTGCCGTTTGCGATCCTGGCGGTTGGTGTGGCGTTGAATCTCTTCCTCGGCGGCTGGGAGACGGATAAAGGATTTCTGGGATTACGAATCCATGTACCGGGCTTCCTGTTAACAGCGGTGATCATTGGTGGAATGGCCTTCCTGAACACCTGGGATATCCTGCCGGCCTTTGTGTTGCTCCTCGGCGCTTACCTGCTTTACCGAACCCGGCAATCCGGCTGGGGCTGGGAACGCCTGGCCGAAACCCTGGAATTTGGTTTCTCCCTCGGTGTGGCGGCCATCATCCTCTACCTGCCGTTTTTCGTTGGTTTTTCCTCGCAACTGGGCGGCATCCTGCCCAACCTGGTCAGCCCGACGCGCGGGGCGCACCTGTGGGTAATGTTCGGCTCGCTGCTGCTGCCCCTGCTGGCTTACCTGGTTTACTTGGGCTTCAAAGAGAAAATCCCCGCCCGGTGGGGCAGGGGTATCAGTCTGGCGCTTGGGATTGCCTTATTGCTATGGGGCTTGTCCTGGCTGATGGCCTGGTTGATCTCCCGCATCGATCCGGCAACTGCGCAGGCTTTCCTGGATGCTCAGGGAGTAAAAACCATTGCCCAGTTGTTCACCGAAGCCTCCCAGCGCCGTTGGGAGACGATTGGTGGTACGCTGACCACAGTAGTTGTTTTAGGGATTGCGCTGGGATACTTCTTAGGAGCGCTTGGCAAACAACGCAAGGCGGCTGATGCCACATCCGAGACAGATGACTCAAATCCCACTGATCACTGTTCACTGCCCACTTTCCACTCACCTGCTTTCATTCTCCTACTCATCATCATTGGCGCCCTGCTTATCCTCGGTCCCGATTTCCTCTACCTGCGTGACCAGTTCGGCTGGCGCATGAACACCGTCTTCAAGTTCTATTACCAGGCCTGGTTGTTATGGAGCCTGGCGGCTGCATATGGCGTGGCGGTGATGCTCCAGGATCTGCGCAAGGCCTGGGATATTCTCTTTCGCATCGGGCTGACGATCGTTTTGCTGGTGGCGTTGGTTTACCCGGTATTGGGTTTCCTGGATAAGACCCGCAATCTTGAAATCCGCGGTGCGGTTGCAAAATACAAGGAGTGCCGCGCTGCACAAGCGGATGACTGCCTGGCTTATGCCCTGACCTCCTGGGATGACTGGACCCTGGATGGGGCTGCCTATCTCCGCCTCTACAACCCGGATGACGCCGCTGCCATCGATTTCCTGATGCAAGCCCAGTACGGCGTAGTTGCCGAAGCAGTTGGCGGGAGCTATTCTTCTTACGCCCGCATCTCCACCCACACCGGCTTGCCGACCGTGATCGGCTGGCCCGGTCACGAGAGCCAGTGGCGTGGCACGGGCGAGGGGCTCTCCCAGCGCGAGCAGGATATCCGCACATTGTATGAAACCAAGGATTGGGTCCTGGCGCAGGAGATCATCACGCGCTATGGCATCCGCTATATTGTGGTTGGATCGCTGGAGCGAGATACTTATGAAGTCAATGAGGCCAAGTTCCAGCAGGTGTTACGGGAGGTATTCCGCGCCGGTGGGTTGGTGATTTACGAGGTGCCGTAATCATATCTCCTTTCATGCTAAAATTGCGCCATGTC
>JBFYSM010000392.1:0-5002 GCA_041301605.1 Chloroflexota bacterium
GGGGGGGGGGGGGGGGCGCCCCCCCACCACACCCCCAACCCCCTTGAACTGCGTAAGTCCTAAATGTATCATCCCAATAGCCTGGGGAGCGGGGTAGCTTCTTTCTTTCCCTATTGAGAAGATGCAAAGAATAATATGTTTGCATCATAGCACGTCTGATATATGTCGTCAACGTGCTGTAGAAGGAATTATTGCCAGGCGGTCAAATGAAAACCAGCTCCCTGGGAATTGCCGTGATGAATGAAAAGATATGGGGGTATGGGACGGGCTTCGCCCGTCCCATACCCCCAATTTCATCCCTCTTCCGGCGATTCCCAGAGAACCTGAAAACCAGCCAGGGACAAAGCGTATTGCCGTGATAAAATTACCAAACCCGAAACTGGGTAGGGAATAAGAAATGAACGCCAACCGTAATCCTCCTGGCAAGCATGCTTCCGGTGCATCCCCAAGCAGGCCAGCGCCCAAACGGAACAGTCTTTCTGTTTCCCCGCGCGGGATGCTGAGTGTCACCGCCCTGCTGATCAGCCTGGTCAGCCTGGCCATCGCCATGACCGGGGGTGGAGCCATGGCATATGGTGTGCTTGCTGCCCCAAATGCCAATACCATCGTGAAGATCGAAGACATCGTTGCCAAGCTGGTTGCCCTGGGTCTGGCCTACGCCATCGGCTGGCTTGTAGCCCTGTTCGGTATTCGCGTCCTTGGAAACCTGATAATGATCCTGTCCATCAAGATCTACAGTTGGGTTATCCTTGTTGGTATTTGTGCGCTCTACATCATCATCATCAGTAAACTCTACGAACAGGATTTTGCGCTTAAAAACTATATCACTTACATCATGGTTATGGTGGCCGGGTTGGTGGCGCTCATCGGGCTGCACCTGCTGATCGAAGGCCAGCGCATGGCCTCCTTTTCCATCCCGATCCTGATCATCAGCTTGGCACATTTGTACATTATCGTTTATCACTATGTTTTTGTCCCCAATAGAGCCAGTTTCATTTGGTACGACACGGTTTTCTTGCTATTTATGGGATTGATCAGTTCATTGATGCTGGCGCGCCTGGGCCTGCTTGCCCCCATCCGGAACAAGATCGATGGCATGTTTAAGGAAGGCAACGGCAAATTCGAAATCAACTAAAATATTACTGGCATGAACAAAATCCGTATCCTCCTTGTAGATGACCATACCATCCTGCGGGACGGATTGCGCGCCCTGCTCGAAAGCGAACCGGACCTGAAGGTGATCGGCGAGGCCGAGGATGGGCGCCAGGCTGTGACCCTGGCCTGCCAGCAAGAACCGGATGTGGTTCTGATGGATATCTCCATGCCGCTGCTCAATGGCCTGGAAGCCACCCGCCAGGTCAAGCGACAGTGCCCCAAAGCCAAGGTGCTCATCCTGTCCATGTACGATAACGAGGAGTATATCCGCCAGGCACTGGAAGCCGGGGCAATGGGGTATATCCTTAAGGATGCAGCCGCCAGGGAACTCATCGGCGCCATCCGGGATGTGTATCGCGGGGAAGCCGTGCTCTCCCCAGCCGTGACCCGCCTGGTGATCGAGGATTACCTGCGCTGGGGCGGCATCCGCCCGGTGGAGGAGGCGGATGGCTTAAGCCCGCGCGAACGCGAAGTGCTCCAGTTGATCGCCGAGGGCCATACAAACAAACAGATTGCTGAAATCCTGAACATCTCCATCAAGACCGTCCAGGCGCACCGCACCAGCCTGATGCAGAAACTGGACCTGCACGATCGGGGGGAATTGATCAAGTATGCCATCCAGAAGAAGATCATTGAGATCTAACCAAATGTGACGGTCATTTCCAAAGTGACCGTCACATCGTTATTCTCCCTACCAACCGGTCGGTAGGTTGTTTGTCTTAATACAAATAGGGCGCGCACCTTAGGGATTTCAGGCGGGGGTTGGATGACACAGGCATCCCAATCCGTTATCCTGATGCTAAGCTTGTGAATGATTGCACGATATTGCCGAAGTAGACAAACTTTATCTACATCTCTATCCCTTTCATCGAGGTGCCCTATGACCAAATCTGCACGAGGCAAGTTCTTCTTTGGCCTGGGCGTGGCCCTGGCGGCCGGAGCCTTGCTCCTGGCTGTGACAGCCCATGTCCAGGCCCAGGCATCCTCCCCGCCAGAGGAGACCGACTGGTCGCTGGTCGAAACATCCGTTGCATCTGCAACGGTCCCGCCGCCCAACCAGGATCCCTGCCTGCACTGCCACATCTTCGGCGAGAACAAGAATCTCTGGATGCCGCTCGCCCGTTGGACCGTTTTCGGCACGCTGGGGCTGGTATTCGTTTTCGGCGTGTACCGATCGGCATCGGTCTGGAGGCAGCGCAAGCCATGGAAACCGCTCACCGCCCGGGCTGTCGAATGGGTGGATGAGCGTTACGAGGTTTCCGCGCCGCTGTCCAAGATCTTGAGCAAGCCGGTACCCCGGTTCGCCATGAAGTGGTGGTATTGCCTGGGCGGCATCACCGCCTTCCTGTTCGTCGTCCAGGGGTTGACTGGCATCATGCTGGCTTTCTACTACAAACCCACTGCCGCGGATGCCTATGCCAGCATCCAGTTCATCGAGAACGAAGTCCGTTTCGGGGCAGCCATCCGCGCCATCCATCACTGGGCAGCCAACGGTATGATCGTCATGTGCATGGCCCATATGCTGCGGGTCTTCATCATGGGGGCTTACAAGCGGCCACGTGAATTGAACTGGATCAGCGGGATGCTGCTGCTCATCCTGACACTCGTCTTTGGCTTCACCGGCTACCTGCTGCCCTGGGACCAGCGGGCTTACTGGGCCACCACCGTCGGCACGGATATTGCCGGGAGTGTTCCTGCAGTGGGCAACCTGGTATTGGTCCTGCTGCGGGTGGGATGGGATGTCAGCGAGGCTACGCTGGGGCGCTTCTATGCCCTGCACATCATCATCGTGCCGCTGGCAACTTTGGCTTTCATGCTGGCGCACTTCATGATGATCCGAAAATTGGGCATCCACAAGCCGCTGTAGGAGGAGAGCCATGACAACCATGAACCCTGAACAAGAAAAAGACAGCGTGCCCTTCTATCCTGACCATGTCAAGACCGAGTTCTACGTGGTGCTGGGTATCCTGGGCCTGGCCATCATCATCGGCGTGCTGGGGCTGTTCTTCCCGGTTGGCCTGCAAGAACCGGCCGATCCGCTGAACACACCCCTGCACGTCAAGCCGGAGTGGTACTTCCTGGCCTTGTACCAGCTTCTCAAGTACATCCCGCCCAAGGTTCTGGGGATCGACGGAACGATCTTTGGCGTTACATCCATCATCATTGCCCTGCTGGTGGTGGTGATCTGGCCATTCCTGGACAACAAACCGGACAACAAGAAAGCGATGAGGCTCCGTATGATCGTAACCATCATCGGTGTGATCCTCGTCATTGCCATGACCATCTGGGGAGAGGTGAGCTGACATGAGCGACATTTCCAGACGCGACTTCCTGAAACTCATCAAGGGGGCCGGCGCCCTGATCGGCGTCAGCGCGGTTGCCACGCCCATTGTGGCTTATTTCTACCCTCCCAAGCTGGAGGAGATGCCATCCGAGCCGGTGCTGGTTGGCCCTGAAAATGAACTGCCGGTCGGCGAGGCGAAGATCGTCAAGTTCGGACGGTATCCGGCGATCATCGTCCACACCGCGGACGGTTTGAAAGCCTATTCCGCCGTTTGCACGCACTTCGCCTGCCTGGTCAAATGGGACCCGGAGACCGGTCACCTGATATGCCCCTGCCACGACGGTCACTTCAGCGTCGAGGATGGCAGCGTTCTCGCCGGGCCGCCGCCCACGCCCCTGCTGGCACTGGAGACCGAGGTGGTGGATGGGCAGATCTACGTCAAAGTTGGAGGTCAATCATGAGCGCGGAAGCAACCCTCCCGTCCAATAAACCGCTCCGCCGGAAAAACTTCTGGCCGCAGGTGCGCGATTTCTTCGTCAATATCCTGGGGCAGGTGCGTATCCTGAAAAAGATCTATCCAGGCGTGATGCACTTCATGATCTTCTGGGGCGTCGCCATCCAGGTGGTTGGCACGATCGTCAACATCCTGAACATGCTGCTCTTCTTCCCGTGGGTGATCACCGTCCCCCGCAACGGCTGGTACTTCGGCTACGAACTGGTGATGGATATTGCCGGGGTCATGATCCTGCTCGGCGTGCTGATGGCTGCCTTCCGGCGCTACATCCTGCGCCCGAAGGAATTGGAAACGCGCTGGGATGACGGCGTGGCGCTCCTGCTGCTTTTCCTGATCGCGCTGGTCGGCTTCACCAACGAGGGCACCCGCCTGCTGGCCAGCAACCCGGAATGGGCGGTCTGGTCGCCGGTTGGCAACCTGGTGTCTGGCTGGCTGCGGGCGGCCGGACTCACCGCTGAGCAAGCCAGTGGCATCCATGATGCGCTGGTCTACACCCATGCCACGCTGGCCTTGCTGCTGGTGGCCTTCATCCCGTTCAGCAAGATGCGCCACCTGGTCTATGCACCGTTGAACATCCTGCTGCGGCCCCGCCGCAAGACCGGCGAGATCGAGAAGATCGAGAACATCGAAACAACCGAACTGCTGGGCGTCGGCAAGGTGACCGAGTTCACCTCCCAGCAACTGCTCTCGTTCGATGCCTGCCTGCTCTGCGGACTCTGCCAGGAGGCCTGCCCGGCCAACTTCAGCGGCATGCCCTATTCACCGCGCGACCTGGTGCAGTTTGCACGCAAGGCGATGGTCGCTTCACTGATCCAAGGCGAGCGCAAACCGGATGCCGAACTGATGGGCGACCTGATGTCGGAAGAATACCCCTGGCACTGCACCACCTGCGGGGCCTGCATCCAGAAATGCCCGGCCTTCATCAACCCGGTCGATGAGGTGGTGGACCTGCGCCGTTACCAGTTGCTGACCACCGGCAAGATGCCCAAGTCGATTGGCGATACCATGCGCAACATGGAACGCCAGGGCAACCCGTGGGGCATGCCGCC
>JBFYSM010000408.1:0-2531 GCA_041301605.1 Chloroflexota bacterium
GGTCGGTGGACCGCCTGACGGGGGGTGTGATCTTTGCCGCGCTGCTGGTGGGTGGCGTGATGCTCTACAATGCCGGGAACCTGGTCTTTGGGGGAATCTTGTTTGGAGTTGCGCTGGTTGACGTGATCTGGATGCTGTTCTTCGCCGGCAGGAAGAGGGGATAACACAAAACACAGCCCGCCCCGGGAAGAACGCAGTTCCCCGGTTGGGCTGTGTTTTGATTCGAATCGATACGCCGAACGTTACTTCTTTTCTTCCATGCGCTGGATGGCGGCATCCAGCATGCTGCGCCAGGCCAGCAGCATTTCCTTGCGGGCGTTCTTGTGGTGTTCGATGAAGCCTTCCGGAAGCAGGGTTTCGATGCTCTGGCGCATTTCCTGGCGGGCGGTGCGGTAATGCTGGCGGGTTTCTTCCGGGATGCGGGTGCGGGTTTTCTTTTCGGATGTGGTTTTCTCAGCCATTGTTCACTCCTTGGTACAGTTCGATTATAGCACGCCGGACGGAAGGAGTAAAATTGCGCACATGATCTCAAAAACATCCGATGTTACCATCCGCCAGGCAGCCTCTGCTGATGCCGCCTCCCTGGCTGTGCTCAGCACACAATTGGGCTATCCGGTCACAACTGCTCAAACCCTGGAAAGGTTGGAAAAGATCGAACAGGAACGTGAACATCAGGTATTTGTGGCAGAATTATCCGGCCAGGTTGTTGGCTGGGTGGAGGTGTATGCCCGTACGATCCTGGTGGATGATGATGTGGCTGAGATCGAAGGCCTGGTTGTGGATGATGGTGTGCGCGGGCGGGGAATAGGCAAGATTATGATGGCTTTTGCTGAAACCTGGGCGAGTGAACATGGTTGCAGCCATGTTTACCTTCGTTCGAATGTCATCCGCGATGCTGCCCATCGTTTCTATGAAGGCCTTGGCTACCATCATATAAAAACCCAGAAAGCATTCCTGAAAAAGTTATGAGAGGCCGCGTTTCTCGAAGATGCTTGATACCACAAGTATAATTCGCCATTGTCGGTTTACCCGGTTCTACACTTAGCTCTTTGGGAGTTGCCGTTCGGTATGGAAAGTTGGGGGGGTATGGGGCGGGCGACGCCCGCCCCATACCCCCAATTTCCTCCCTCTTCCAGCAATTCCCAGAGAAACACACTTATAAGAGGTGAATATTGGTTAGTAATGAGGGTTCGGTACCCAGCAAATTAAGCCTGCGCTTGCAGGAAACTTTTGCAGCATTGAAACACCCCAATTACCGCCTATGGTTCTTCGGCCAGATGGTATCCCTGATGGGCACCTGGATGCAGAGCACCGCCCAGGGTTACCTGATCTACCAGTTGACCGGTTCGCCCACCTATTTAGGCCTGGTGGGATTTTTTGGGGGGTTGCCATCCTGGTTGTTCACCTTATTCGGCGGCGTGGTTGCCGACCGCCTGCCCAGGCGGACCCTGCTGATCATCACCCAAACAGTGATGTTGATCCTGGCCTTCATCCTGGCCGGATTGACATTCACGGATCTGGTGCAACCCTGGCACATCATTGTACTGGCATTCCTGCTGGGGGTGGCCAACGCCTTCGATGCCCCGGCGCGCGTCTCGTTCGTTGTGGAACTGGTCAACCGGGAGGATATGACCAACGCCATCGCCATGAACTCGACCATGTTCAATATTGCCACCGTGGTGGGACCTTCGATTGCCGGCCTGACCTATGCCGGCTTTGGCCCGGCCTGGTGTTTCACCCTCAATGGGATTTCTTTCCTGGCGGTGATTGGCGCCCTGGTGATGATGCGCCTGGCACCTCTCCCAAAATCCACTCGCCAGGGGAATGCCCTGAACGAATTGACCGAGGGTGTGCGCTATGTTTTCGCCAATCGTTTGATCCTCAGCCTGATCGCATCGGTGGGTTTCATCAGCATCTTCGGCATGGGCATGCTGACATTGATCCCGGCCTGGGCTAGGGATGTCTTGCATGGCGATGTAACCACCAATGGCCTGCTCATATCCGCCCGCGGGTTTGGGGCGCTGGTCAGCGCGCTGATGCTGGCTTCCTTGGGTAAGCGCAAGATCCGGGGAAAGTTATGGAGCATCGGCTCGTTCGTGATGCCGGTCCTGTTATTGGCCTTTGCCTGGGTCCGCTGGTTGCCGCTTTCGCTGGTGATGTTGCTGGGCATCGGCTGGAGTTCGATGATGCTGATCAACAACAGCAATGCGATGCTGCAATCGCATGTCTCTGACCAGTTGCGTGGACGGGTGATGAGCGTTTATACCTTGATATTTTTCGGTTCCATGACCCTGGGATCATTGATCGCAGGTACGGTTGCCGAACAACTCGGCGAACCTTTGACCGTGATGTTGAGCTCATCCATCCTTCTGGTTTTGGCGGTGGTGGCATGGATCTTCCTGCCGGGCATCCGCAAGCAGGAGTAAGGGTCAGGAAAAGGTTGTTCCTGGCATCCCATCTCGGTGTACAATTATTCTGTTCAAAGTAACATCGCAATAAATGGGGGGTTGGGGGGTGTGCGGGCGGCGGAG
>JBFYSM010000420.1:0-4707 GCA_041301605.1 Chloroflexota bacterium
TGGCGGGGCGCAAGATGCAGGAGTCGCTCGGCCAGAAGCCGCTGGTGGGCATCATCTGCGGCATCCTGCCCGGCACGGATGGCGTGCAGCGCATGTCGAAGTCGACCGGCAACGTCATCCCAATCCATACCACCGCCGAGGATATGTACGGCAAGGTGATGAGCATCCCTGATTTTGCGATGGGCAAGTTCTGCGAACTGGTGACGCGCTGGACGCCGGACGAGATCAAGAACTTTGTAGCAGACCTGGCTTCCGGAAAACTTCACCCACGGGATGCCAAGATGAAACTGGCCCGTGAAATTACGAGTATCTTCTACGGCGATGCGGAGGCGCAGAATGCGGAGGAGGCTTTCGTAAAGCTCTTCCAGCAGAAAGATCTGCCGGATGAGATGCCTGAGTATGTGTTACAGGATGGACAAAGCGTACTGGATGTGCTCCTGGCGACCGGCATGGTGGCCAGCAAGAGCGAAGGTCGCCGCCTGGTTGAGCAGAAAGGCGTGCGGCTGGATGGGGAAGTTCTGGGCGATGCCAACGCACCTTTCCCTGGTAAGGGAGTGTTACAGGTGGGGAAGCGGCGGTTTGTGCGGGTGAAGTAAGCGAAATTTAACACAAAGGTCGCAAAGAGGCGCCAAGGGGCACCAAGGAAAGATATAAACGGTGGTTCCTTTGTGGAACTTTGTGGAACTTTGTGGCCTTTGTGTAGAAGAGTCAATTGTAGGGCGAAATTCATTTCGCCTTATTCTTGAAAAATCCCCTGTATACCAGGGCAGCCAGGCAACCGATGGCAATGCCGCCCAGGAGGGTTGCATCCTGCCAGACGAATATCTTGAGATAGGCGACTTCCAGCATGACGATCGCGGCGGTGATGCGGGCTGTTGTGGATCGCATGGTCAGCATGGCATAGGATAAAAAGAGCGCATGCCCGGAGAAGAACGGGATATGGATAACCGAGCGCGTCAATGAAAGGATCATAACGATCAGGTCGATCCCACGCGCCACTGGATGAATGGTTTCATGCCGTTCCAGGCGGTCGAACAGGAAGGTGACAAAAGGGATTCCGATGGGAACGAAGTAGTACAGCAGGAACCAGCGGGTTTCCCCCTCATAGCGCCAGATGATGAATCCGGCGAAGATCAGCGCGGTAAGGAGGGAGGTGGCAAGCACTGAGACTGGATGGAAAATGAACTGCCGCCAGGTGCTCTGTTTCTTAAAACTTCTTGATTGCATGAAAACTCGTATCAGAGTATGCCGCTGCCCTGCGGAAAGAATATGTAATAAATGCTTTCCAGAAATGACGGAATAAACGCAGCGAGCAAACAGAATGCCAGAGGAATAACCAAGCAATAAAGTACAGGTAGTGTGATGGACAGGATCGCCAAAATTCGCATGAGGCGGATATAACGAGCAGCTT
Organism: Chloroflexota bacterium; assembly: GCA_041301605.1. Lineage (GTDB taxonomy): Bacteria > Chloroflexota > Anaerolineae > Anaerolineales > Villigracilaceae > VGNO01. Next base: position 1,412 of record JBFYSM010000420.1, read on the forward strand.
CGTTCTTAAGTTCTATAGAAGCATAAGTATCCATAATCTCAGCTTGTAGTTTTTCAGCGGGGCTATTATCCCGAATGCGGCTCTGTGGGGAATCTTTGGGTGGAATTTCCTCTGGCGATTTGAATTTTTCCGGGCTGAGTTTACGTAAAATGCTCATGTAATTGTCTCCATCAACGAAGTATCAGGAAGATAATCAGCAGATATTTTCTCGGGATGACGAGTTTCACTTCCTTTTACAATCCCTTTACGGTGCGATCTCCAGTGCGACCTCTGCCATCGCCAGGAATCCCTTTTCCCGTTGTTCAGCGGTCGAGGTTTCCCCGGTTGCCAGGCTGTTGCTGCTACTGCGGATAAGATTCCACGCATGCCTTCCACATCAACCCCTGCCAGCAGTCGGTGTCAGCCCGCCGCGCTTTTTTCGGACTCCATTTCTCGCCAGAAATCCTCGTGCTTGATCCCTTTGCCCTCCCGGATTTGTTGTTCAGCGGTTTCCAGGATACTCTGGAATTTGGGCGAATATGCCAGTAACATGCGCTCGATTTCATCTTCATCCTTGACTGACAAAAGCATCGCTATGGGTTTGCCATTCTTGGTAACGACAACCGGTCCTTGCTCGCTGGCTTTCAAATAGCCACTGAATTTAGCTTTCACATCCGCTACAGAAGCGATTCTCATAGTTCTACCTCCTCGCCTCCAATAAAGAGGCGGCTGCCAATCTTTTCGCCGATTGCCAATAATATAACCTGCTCATTATCATAATCCACCCGGTAGAACACTCGAAAACGATTTCCTGGCCCAAAACGAATTTCCCATTTCGCTCCGATAACCACCGGGCGCTTTAGCGGTTTGCAATTTCTGGTTTCGATATCCGGTTGGAACCGCAATTGTTTCTCGATTGACTCTCGAATAAGCGAATAATGTTTCGTCTCAATGGATCTGAGTTGTTGTTTGATGATCGGGGGATAAATGAGTTCAAACCGTCTCTGCGGTGCCATTATGACTATTATTATAGTCACAAATTGCCCGTTGTCAACCTCTGCGTTATGTTGCTATCTCCAGTGCAATCTCAGCCATCGCCAGGAAGCCTTTTTCGCGTTGTTCGGCGCTCGCGAATTCTTCGCTCACCAGGCTGTCGCTGACCGTCAACACCGAGAGGGCATCCACCTGAAACTTGGCTGCCAGCGTGTAGAGGCCCGAGGTTTCCATCTCACAGACCAGGGTCCCGTAGGCGGCCCATTTCTTCCACCAGTCCGGGTCATCATCGTAGAACGTATCCGAAGAGTACATTCCGCCCACGTACACGTTCACGCCGCGCCGTTTGGCAGCCTGGTAGGCTTTCAGCAGGAGGTCGAAGCTGGCAGTGGGGGCATAATCCATCCCGTTGAAGCGCAGTTTATTGATGTTCGAATTGGTGGAGGAGGTCATCGGCAGCACGATATCGCCGACCTTCAGGAAGGGCTGCAACGCGCCGCAGGTACCTACCCGAATCAGGGTCTTGACCGCGTACTCGGTCACCAGTTCGTTGACGTAGATGGAGAGGGTCGGGATGCCCATGCCGGTCCCCATGATGGAGATGCGCTTGTCCTTGTAGAGGCCGGTGTAGCCCAACATCCCCCGGATTTCGTTGAAGCAAAAGGCTTCTTCAAGGAATGTTTCGGCGAAATGCTTCGCCCGCAGCGGGTCACCGGGCAACAGGATGGTCGGGGCGATCTCGCCCTGCTTTGCGCCAATATGGATGCTCATGTCACTCCTCCGTGTGATTGCGGATATATGATAGCACCAAATGCCTGCGGGAGAAGTTCCCCAGCGTGACCCACTCGATCAGCATTGGCTTCCCGCACAGTTCCCGGGTGATGGCGTTGACATCCCAGCCTCGGCGATGGAGTCCGAGTACCTTGTTTCCAAAATCTTCCAGGTATGCGATCTTCGATTCGAGTTCGGCCTTGGGATTTTCGCGCACGCGGGCGCTGCCGGGGAACATGACCGTGACTGGCAGCCTGGCAACACGTTTCAGCGAGGCGATGATCTGCCAGATATCATAGCCCTCCCGCAGGGCGCGTTCCTGCCCGCCGACGAACAGGTCGCCGGTGAACAGCCAGCCCTGTTCAGGCTCATAAAGACAGATGTGGTCCGGGCTGTGACCGGGCGTGTAAAGGACCTGGAAACTGTACTGCTCGGTCTCGATCCGGGCGCCATCCTCGAGCGGCTGCGCCTGGCAGGGTTCCGGCCAGCCCCAGAAGAGACGCCGGTAGGGATGCAGGGGCTGCTGGCGGCGCGGGTCAGCCAGCACCGGGATGGCCAGTGGATGGGCCAGGATCTTCAATCCAGGATAAAGGCGCTGGATCAAGCCGTTGGCGCCGATGTGGTCTTCGTGGGTGTGGGTGTTGATAACGTATGCCAGGCGCTTATCCCCTAGCCAGTTTACCATTTCACGGGCAGTGTGGGCGCAGCCGGTATCCACCAGCAGGCCATCGATGAGATAGGCGGTGGTCCAATACCGTCCGCGGCCGAGGAAGGAGCGGGAAAGGTCAAAGCGTGTGACAGTCTCGTGAGTGCTGGTTTTTAGCATGGCAACATGAGTCTGCCCCACCTGGCAGGGGTTGTCAAGAGTGCGGGTGTTTGGAATTTGGAGTTCTCGAAATTTTTAGCTAACTAAACTGTATGGGCCTCGGGCTGGCAGTCCGGTTAGAATCTCTTCAATCGAGCCAGATCTGCTCTGCTTCGAAATCGCTCCGAGAAGAATACGTAGAAACCAACAACGAATGGAGTCAAAATGGATAATTACTTGCAACAAGGCATCATGGCAGCCAAGACTGGTAACAGGCCGCGTGCCTTCGATATGTTGATCCGCGCATCCGATGTTCCTGCAACCTCCGAGCGGGCCTGGCTGTGGTTATCGAGCGTTGTGAAGGATGATGCCGAGAAGCTGTATTGTTTGGATAATGTGCTCAAGGTCAATCCCGATAATACTCCCGCAAGACGCGGGGCAGACATGATGAGACAGAAGGGGATCTTCCCGGCCATCCCGGCTTATCCTGAACCGCAGCACCCTGCGACGGCGCAGAATCCCACATCCAGACACAGTTCGCCCCCGTTTTCGTCTCATGTGGATTCCCCAACCCTGGTAAGAACCCCATTGACACCAGCCCATGTCAAAGGATCCAAGCCACAACCAGGATCCACTTTCGAAACAGGCTGGAATCAGCAGGAGTTCTCCGGCCTGTTCCAATATGCGGTCATGGAACTTGCCAACAAAAAGTCCCTCCAGGCGGTCGAAAAATCGTTGGTCGGCCGGG
>JBFYSM010000426.1:0-4282 GCA_041301605.1 Chloroflexota bacterium
GTGATCTGACCCACTGGGCTGCAGGCCGCCAGCAATTGAATATCTGGCCGAGCGAGGGCTTCCTCTCCCTCGCCATTTGGCTTTGCCAGAAGCCAGCAGGCTGGCACCCGATTCTGCCGCACTTGCGAAGGTTTTTAAGGTTCTGTCACGCTATTTTGGCGAAAGTCCAGTTTTTAACCAGGCTGGGGTCATTTCTTCTCGGCAATCAATTCTTTCAAAACATATCCCAACCGGGTGACCCCCTCGCGGATCGTTTCGGGGTTGGAATAGGAGAAGTTGATCCGCATGGTGTTCTCACCGCCGCCGTTGGGGTGGAAGGCAGCCCCAGGAACGAAGGCAACTTTGCGCTGGATGGCGATCTTCAAAACCTCGGCAGCATCCATTCCTTGTGGCAGGATACCCCACAGGAACATGCCGCCCTGCGGGTGGGTCCAGCGGACGGAGGGTGGGAAGAGTTCATCCATCGTTTCCAGCATCACATCGCGCCGCTCGCAGTAGGTTTGGCGGATGAGCTTGACATGCTCATCCAGGAAGCCATCCTTGCCAACCTCGTAGGCGACAATCTGGTTGAAGGTGGCCGTGTGCAGGTCGGCGGCCTGCTTGGCCTGCACCAATTTCTTGATCACTTCTTGGGGCGCAATCATCCAGGCCAGGCGGATACCCGGGGCCAGGATCTTCGAGAAGGTGCTCATGTAGATAACATTGCCGCTGTAACTGCCGTTCCCGGCCCGGTATTGATTGTCCAGAACCACGACCGGTGGCAGGTGTTCTCCTTCGAAGCGCAACTGACCATAAGGATCATCTTCGATGATCGGCACTCCATAACGGTCGGCCAGTTCAACCAGCTTGCGGCGGCGCTCCAGGCTGAGGGTCACGCCGGAGGGGTTCTGGAAGTTGGGAAGAACGTAGATGAATTTCGGTCCGGAACGTAGCGCCTTTTCCAATTCGTCGGTGATCATCCCATTTTCATCCGAAGGGACGGTGATGTACTCGGCCCCATAAGCATTCCAGGCTTGCAGCGCGCCGAGGTAGGTGGGCGATTCGACCAGGATATGGTCACCGCGGTTGATGAACAGTCGCCCGATGAAATCCAATGCCTGCTGGGAGCCGGATGTGATGAGGATGTTATCGGGCGTGACCTCGATCCCATAGCGGGCAGAGTTGCGGGCGATCATCTCGCGCAACGGGCTGTAGCCTTCGGTGGTGCTGTATTGCAGGGCCTGGGCGCCAAGATCACGCAGCACAGTATTACAGGCTTCCTGGAATTGTGCTACCGGGAAGACTTCTGGAGCGGGCAGCCCCCCGCCAAAAGAGATGATGTCGGGTTGCTCGGTCAATTTGAGCAATTCCCGGATGACAGAACTTCCCATGCGCTGGGCACGGTGGGCATAACGATGTTCCCAGGGTGTTTCCATTCACTCTCCTGTAGATAGGGATAAAAAAACCTGGCAGGTATGGATAACCTGTCAGGCTCAAGCTGACGGATGGCTCGCAATTAAGAGCATGCCAAAAAAGGGTATGGGTCGGATAATCCGGGGCATGGCCATGTTATCTTACCGTGTTTTTCCCTAAAGCGCAACACCCGATGAGACTGTTTTGGTAAGACATCTGTCAGGTTTTCTGCCAGCCAAATTCGCCGAACGGGATGCCGGTCAGGGCATTATGGATCCCCTGGCGGACATAGGGGATGGTATTCTCCGGCAGGGCGTTGACCTTGACCCAGCAAAGGTCATCGCACTTGTGCGGCTCGGCGTTGAACGGTTCCCCGCTCCAGCCTGCCACCTGCACGAAGAAATCGATCCGTTCCTCATCCTCGCTGCGGTGCAGAACCCCGGCAAAGGTGATGGCCTCCACTGCCAGTTCCAGGCCGATCTCTTCTTTCGCCTCCCGGATGGCCGCCTGGGTGACCGTCTCGCCGCCATCCAGGTGACCGGCCGGCACGGAGTAACATCCATCCATGTAACCGGTTTGGTATCGGCGGGAAAGCAGCACTTTGCCTTCGCGAAAGAAAAGCAAGTGGATGGTAACAGGAAAAGTGGCGCGCATGGGGTGGTTTCAGGATAAAGGCCAGGTAGGCATGGCATCCATCTCCATCCCATCCCGCTGGCCGTGGATAAATCGGTAGTATCCGGCGGCAGCAACCATGGCGGCGTTGTCGGTGCATAGGGAAAGCGATGGGATATGGACAGGGAATTCTTTCTGGCCCAGGAAAATATCCCGTAATGCCTGGTTGGCAGAAACCCCACCCGCAACCAGGATCTCCCTTGCGCCGAATTCCCTGGCGGCCTTAATGGTCTTGGTAAAGAGCACATCCACCACCGCATCCTGGAAGCTGGCTGCCAGGTCGGCAACCGGCAGGGGCTGGCCCTCTTCTTCCAGCTTTTTGACTGTCTGCAGGATGGCTGTCTTCAGGCCGCTGAAAGAGAAATCCCACCTGCCTTCCAGCCAGGCGCGCGGGAAGTTGAAACGGGACGGGTTGCCTTCTTCAGCCGCCTTCTGGATGGCTGGTCCACCGGGGTAACCGAGTCCGATCAGCCGGGCAACCTTATCGAACGCCTCCCCGGCAGCATCATCCAGGGTCGCGCCGAGGCGCTTGTAGGTTAGGTGCGATTCCATCAGGTTGATTTCGGTGTGTCCGCCCGATACAAGCAATGCCAGCAGGGGGAATTGCGGCTCGGGGGGGGGTTCTGTCTCAGCGGGATATACCCAGGCCGAATAGATGTGCCCTTCCAGGTGGTTGACGCCAACCAGGGGCAGGCCGATTCCCAATGCCAGGCCTTTGGCGAGGTTCAATCCCACCAACAGGGAGCCGGCCAGGCCGGGGCCGCGCGTGACGGCGATGGCGTCGATATCCGAGAGCGCCATGTGGGCCTTGTTGAGCGTCTGCTCGATGACCGGGACTGCCGAGAGAATGTGCTGGCGGGAGGCCACTTCGGGGAAAACGCCGCCATACCGGGCGTGGATATCCATTTGGGATGCGACCGTGGAGGCTAGGAGAACGCGCCCATTCTCCAGGATGGCGCAGGCGGTCTCATCGCAGGAGGTTTCGATGGCGAGGATTCGGGCGGGGGAAAGAGCAGTCATCAGTAATCAGTGTTTAGTAGGTGGCGCACAATGGAATGGGGCGGTTGAGAAGCGAGGCTGTTTCCAGCCATTCCTGGATGATTATTTCTGCATTATCAATGACTTCGCGGCGCGATTTGCCATCTGCCATGCAGCCCGGCAGTTCAGGGATTTCGGCCAAGTAAGCCTGATCTTCGTTGCTCCAGGTGATTACCATTCGGTATTTTTTATATTCCATACGGATGATTATAGCGTTATCCACCCGCACGTCAACATTCGGGCGTGGTGGGTAGGAACACCTACGCCTCCTTTGGCTATCTTATACAATTTACTTCTTCCACTTCTTCATTTTCAAAACAAAATCATACGGATACTGAGCCAGGATTTCCGCCGTGCCATCCGGGCGGATCCAGAGGCTGTCCTCGATGCGGACACCCATTCCCTTTTCAGGGTAGTACAGGCCGGGTTCGGATGTGACCACCACGCCCGGCTTCAGGATGTTGTCATCCGTTGCTGTCAGCCCGGACCAGGGGCGCTCGTGTACATTCAACCCCAAGCCGTGTCCCAGTGAGTGAACATAGCCCTCGACCGGCGCCGGGGTGGTCATTGGCGTTTGGTGTCCCATCTTGCCGAATTCTTCGCAGGTGAGTTTGTTCATATCCTTGAAGGGGACGTTCAGGTCAAAGTTATCCATAACTTTGTCGAAGACTTCTTTCACCTGATCATACAGTTTTTGTGCTTCGGGGGTGGCATAGCCCAGCGACCAGGAGCGGGTGAAATCGTAGAAATACCCGCCGCCCTGTTCCTGGGGGTAAATGTCGAATACGATGGTCTGTCCCAGAAGGAGGAGATCTTCAGGATTGCCTTGGCTATGGGGCAGGCCGGCATCCCGGCCGATCGAGAAAATATATCCTTCAGAGGGGACCGCGCCACGCTCTGCCAGCCACAGGTTGATCTTCTGCTTGACATCGCCGATGGTCAGGGGGGTGCCATCTTCTTTCAGCAAGACTTCATCTTCCCGGACTTCCCGCGAAGTTAGGTATTCGGCGGTCAGGCCGACCACTTCGGTGGTGACCCTGCCCATCCGGCGGATGCGATCCACCTCGGCCTCATCCTTGGTTTCCATGGCGTACATGAACAGCGACCCATCGCGGGCTTCACCCACCAGTTCGATATCCGGCCTCAGTTTCTGGAAGTGAGTGAGCATGGCAAATGTGGA
>JBFYSM010000428.1:0-3156 GCA_041301605.1 Chloroflexota bacterium
GGGCGGGGCAATTATTGGGTAGCTGGCATGCGCTCAACGAAGTGGTGGTCTGCCGGGGAGACTTGATCCGGCCGGTGCATATTTTTGCCAGCGCGGATGGCCGCCTGCTGACCAAATATGTTGCCGATGGCCTGATCGCGGCCACACCGACCGGTTCCACCGCCTACGCCCTGGCCGCCGGGGGGCCGATCCTGCCCCCGGAACTGCGCAACATCCTGCTCGTCCCGATCGCCCCGCATCTCTCTGTGGACCGTGCCGTGGTGCTTTCGGAAGGCTCATCGGTCAGTATCGCTGTTTCCGGCTCCGGGAACGCCGTCTTCAGTATCGACGGGCAGCCGCCTGTCAAGTTGAATGAAGATGAACAGGTGGATGTCCGGGCGGGAGATTACACTGCCAGGTTCGTCCGCTTTGGGGACCCCGGCTATTTTTATCGCAACCTGACCGCTCACATGAACCAAAACCCCGCCATAGGAATCCCTCGATGACAGAAAGCATATCTCCCCTTTATTGTGCAAACCATCCGAATGTCGAAACCTCCCTGCGCTGCAACCGCTGCGAGAAACCGATCTGTGTCAAATGCGCCGTTCGCACGCCAACCGGTTATCGTTGCAGAGAATGCGTGCGCAGCCAGCAGAAAACCTTCGTTACCGCCGAATGGATCGATTATGTGGTCGGCTTCCTGGTGGGAGGCCTGCTTTCGACCATTGCCAGCCTGCTGGTCGTGCTGTTGAGCGGGATTGCCGGGTTCTTCGCCTGGTTCCTGATCGCTGCCGCGGCACCCTCGGCCGGGATGCTCATTTCCGAGGCGCTCCGCTTTGTCACCCGCAAGCACCGGGCAAAATCGCTCTACATCACCATGACCGTTGCCGTCATCCTGGGCGCTCTGCCAGTGGTGGTGTTCCAGTTGATCACACTCAACATCTTTGGCCTCATCTTTCAAGCGATCTATCTTGTGGTATCCATCCCAATCGTTTACTACCGCATATCCGGGATACAATTGATGAGATAGTATGCTCAGTGAACTTCATATTCGAAACTTTGCCATCATCGACCACCTGGAACTGAAATTCGGCTCCGGGCTGTTGATCTTCACCGGCGAGACCGGTGCAGGTAAATCCATCATCATGGATGCAGTGGAGATGCTGCTGGGCGGACGGGCGGACGCAACCGTGATCCGCTCGGATGCCGACCTGTCCGAGGTCGAGGGTACGTTCCGCCTGAAAGGGGCGGAGCGTGAGCCCGTGCGGCAGATCCTGGAACGGGAAGAACTGCTGGATGACCCGGATTACGTCACCCTCAGCCGCGAGATCCGCCGCGAGGGGCGCAACATCGCCCGCGTCAATGGCCGGACGGTCAACCTGGGGCTGCTCAAAGAGCTGGGCGAATACCTGGTGGATATCCACGGACAATCCGAACATCTTTCCCTGTTGAATGTGCATGCCCACCTGGGACTGCTCGACCGGTATGCGAACACCGAAACCTTGCTGGCGGCTTATTGCAAGGCATACGACCAGTTGATGGGCATCCGCCGCGAGTTGTCGGACCTGCGCAAGGCCCAATCGGATGCCGAACGCCGCACCGAGATGCTGACCTTCCAGGCCGAGGAGATCGAAGCCGCCAAGTTGCGCCCCGGGGAAGATAAAGAACTGCGCCAAGAGCGCGACCGCCTGGCCAATGCCGAGAGCCTGGCTTCCCTGGCGCAGCAGGCGTTGACCTCCCTGGATGAAGGCACACCCGAATCCCCGGCGGCGATCGACCTGATCGGCCAGGCCGTGCAGGCGCTGGCGAACCTGGCCAGGATCGATGCCGCCCAATCCTCCATCTCCGACCAGGCCGTGACCCTGGAGGAAAGCCTTTCCGACCTGACGCGCAGCCTGCGCCACTACATCGAAAGCGTCGAGTTCAACCCGAAGCGGCTGGATGAAGTGGAGGAACGGCTCAATCTCATTCACCTTCTGATTCGCAAGTATAGCGGCAGCATCGAAGCAGTACTCGCCTTTGGCGCCGATGCCCGCCAGCAACTGGAGAAGATCAGCACTGCCACCGAGCGCATCGCAGAACTCGAAATGGCTGAATCCATTGCCATGGAAAAACTGGCGAAGCAAGGCCTGGCGCTCTCTCAGAAACGCAAGGATGCCGCAGCCGAACTCAGCAAAGGCATCGAGATCGAGCTGGATGATCTGCGCATGGCGCAAGCCCAGTTTGCGGTGGATTTCCAGACCCGACCCGACCCGGAAGGCATCCCCGCCCCGGATGGCTCCCGGCTGGCCTTCGATACCAGCGGCCTGGACCGGGTCGAATTCCTGGTGGCGCCCAACCCGGGCGAGGGATTGAAGCCGCTGGCAAAGATCGCCTCCGGCGGTGAAACCTCGCGTCTCATGCTGGCGCTCAAGAACGTCCTGGCGCGCGCCGACCAGGTTCCAACCCTCATCTTCGATGAAATCGACCAGGGCATCGGCGGGCGGGTCGGCGGCACGGTGGGCGAGAAATTATGGAACCTGGCCCGCCAGCACCAGGTGATGGTCATCACCCACCTGCCGCAACTGGCCTCCTACGGCGACCAGCACTGGCAGGTGTTGAAAGATATCCAGGATGGCCGCACGCTGACCCGGGTCAAGAAACTGGATGGCGAGGCCCGCACGCTGGAACTGGCGCAGATGCTGGGCGAGGTTACCGAGGGCACCCTGCGCTCGGCATACGATATCCTCCAAGTGGCGCAGGCAAGCAAAACGGTTAAGAAATAGTTTTTGAACGATTTATCTTTGCCAACCGAACTTGACGGTTAATGGCAGGATGGTATAATCCATCAAAATCATCCGGGAGGAGTAAGCGACCGGCAGGCTGATAGAGAAGGAGTGGCCACTGGCTGGAAGCCCCCGCAGGAAGCCGCCGCTGAAAGTCGCCCGGAGTATTGCCGAAGAAATCGCCAGAGAGTAGACCGGCACGGGATCCGCCCGTTACAGCAGGAGCCGGATGATGGTCCGGGCTGAGTGCATTTTTTCCACGAAGGCACACGAAGTGCGCGAAAATGGAAAAAGTGAATCGAGGTGGTACCGCGGAAGAAACCCTTTCGTCCTCATCGGATGGAAGGATTTTTTATTTTCCCCTCACCCCCATCCCCTCTCCTTGCGAAGCACCCTGTAAGGGCGATTTCGG
>JBFYSM010000430.1:0-5388 GCA_041301605.1 Chloroflexota bacterium
GAAGTTTGGAGTAGATCAACTGGCCGTTGACCTCCACTTCGAATCTCCCACCGCCAGATGGAACCAAGGTTATTGCTTCGATCTCAGGTTCCAAAACTCTTAATAGATCGGTCGCCAGGCCAACGGCCCGGTCGGTGTAATGTCAGACCGCACAATAGGTAATGGAGATTTTCAACATGGTGATTACCTCTTATGTCTATCGATTGCCTTGCAAGGCAAAAATTATAACATATCGATTTTGTCAGGCTCGATGGTTTGACGCATGCATCCCTTGCATGTATAATCTTTTTTATTCCCGCCCCTGCTGGGGCCGTTTGAGGCTCTAATGGCTCTCCGAGGCAATCTCCGAGATTTTACGATCACACAACTCCTGAATCTCATCAACCTGGCGAACAAGACCGGGACTTTAATTGTAGAGGGTCCCACTGAATTGGCAAAGGTTGCTTTTCGGGATGGGAAACTTGCCTATGCTGAGATCGGTCAGGAAGATGGCTCACTGGCCAGTATTCTCCATAAAGCAAAAAAAATATCACCCACCCAATTCAAGGCCATCCAGCAGCGTGCCAGGCAGATCCCTGATAAAGAACTGGGATTATTGCTCATCAATGCCGGTTACCTTACGCAAGAGGATATCCTGATCAACTTGCAGCAACATTTTTCCAATGTTGTGCATAAGTTGTTTACATGGGTGGAAGGCATTTTCCGGTTCGATAACGAACTCCTGCCCCCTGAAGACCGCATCAATGTCCGCCTGGATTTGGAGAACCTTATTATCGAGGGGTCACGGCAATTGCGCGAGTGGGAGCAACTGCAAGATGAGATCCCCAGCCTGGAAATGGCGCTCAAGTTCACCGAGCGTCCGGGTGCCAACATCCGTAATGTCAATCTGAGTGTTGAAGAATGGCGGGTAGTCTCGTACATTAACCCTAAGAACACCATCCGGCAAATTGCAAATGCTGCAAAAATGAATGACCTGCAAATCCGGCGGATTGTTTACGGTCTCCTGCAGGCTGGGCTGGTAGAACTCATCCGGCCTGAAGGCGTTCCCGCCCCGCAGCCGGTGCGTGTCTTCCCGACAGAGGATAAGGAAGAACAGAAATCCCTGGTTAACCGCCTCATAAACCGCATCCGTTCGTTGTAATCTCTTGTTGAGGATAGTCATCATGCAGACCGTCAAAATGGTAGTAACTGGCCCGTTCAATGCTGGTAAAACAGAATTCATCCAATCCGTAAGTGAGATTGATGTTGTCTCCACGGAACGGAGAATCTCATCCGCTTCCGAGAAGAAGGTCAAGGATGCAACGACGGTTGCCATGGATTTCGGTCGCATCACGGTGGATGAGGATCTTGTGCTCTATCTATTTGGTACACCCGGCCAAAAACGTTTCGATTTCATGTGGGAAATCCTCTCTGAAGGTATGCTGGGTTTTATCGTTCTGGTGGACAGTACCCGCCCGGAGACCTTCCGCGAAGCGCGATCCATTTTGGAAACTTTCCGCGCCTATGCACCCACCCCATATGTTGTGGCCGCTAACAAGCAGGATAAGAAAGAAGCCTGGGAAGTGGATGATATGCGCCATGCCCTGCGCCTGGATTCCAAGGTCAAGTTCCTGCCCTGCACAGCCACAAGCCGTGATAGTGTCAAGACGGTATTGCTTGAGTTGTTGTACAGTATCCTTTCTGAAATGGAGAACGGAGAGTAGCCTGCTCTCCGTTTATTTAGCTCTGCTGTGTCCTCCATCACCACGGATCAAGGAATAGTTCATTACGAGGTCTACGGTCGTGGACGTCCGGTTATCCTGTTGCATGGCTGGTTGGGTTCCTGGGGGTTGTGGCAGGAAACCATGGCTTTCTTGGGCAAACATAATTTCCGTACGTACGCCCTGGATTTCTGGGGTTTTGGTGAATCCGGCAAGAAACGGGAGAGCTATGCAGTCCAGGATTTTGTCGGCCTGGTGGACCAGTTCATGGATCGCCTGGGGATCAGCCGCGCTCCCCTGGTTGGCCATAGTATGGGTGGGACTGTCAGTCTTTCAGTTGCCATCCAGTACCCCCAACGGGTGAGCAAAGTTGTCATTGTGGGATCACCCATTGTTGGATCTTCATTGGCCTGGGCGCTCAAAATGGCTGGCCGTCGTCCCATTGCTTTTATGTTATTCAACATTATGGGTCTTTTTCGATTTGGCATGCGAGTTGCCTCACCTATGATATGCAAAGATCCTCTATTTCCAGAAATGATGGATCGGGATCTATCCCGGACAACACTTGAATCTTTCCTGCTGAGCATTGCATCCCTGCGCCGTACGGATCTGCAACCCATGCTCCCCCAGGTCAAAATACCGGCAATGGGAATGTATGGCGATCGGGATAACATCGTCCATCCAATGCAATGGCAACCCATGCTGGCGGGTATTCCACATGCACATATCGAACGGTTCCCCACGGCAGGCCATTTCGTTATGATGGATGAACCTGGAACATTCAGCAATAAACTAAGATCCTTCCTTGACGAAGAGACAATCCATTGATGGATAATCCTGCACCACAATTCTTTTATCCGAACCGCATGGGGCGGATGATCCTATTGGGCATGGAAGAAGTGATCGGCCGGAACGGTGTCAACGCTGTTCTCAACCTGGCTGATTTGCCGGAATACATTAACAACATCCCCCCCCACAACCAGGATTTGACGATCCCATTTGAAACAGTTTCCCGCCTGCAAAATTCCCTGGAAAGCGCTTACGGACCGCGCGGCGGGCGCGGACTTGCCCTGCGCACCGGACGGGCCTGCTTCAAGTACGGGCTGCGTGAGTTTGGCCCTGAACTTGGCCTGACTGACCTGGCTTTCCGCCTCCTGCCCCTGGCAACCAAGCTGAAAGTCGGCAGCGAAGCCCTGGCGGGGTTGTTCAACCGCTTCACCCACCAGCAGGTTCGCATCGAACGGGATAACTCACACATCCACTGGATCATCGAACGCTGCCCTCTTTGCTGGGAGCGCCATACCAACGATGTGGCCTGCCACCTGGCTGTCGGATTATTGCAGGAATCGCTTTATTGGGTCAGCGGCGGGAAGATTTTCATGGTTGAAGAGACCCAATGCATTGCACGCGGTGATAAAACTTGTACGATAATGATTGATCAGAACCCATTGAATTAATTGTTATGCTGAAAATAATTTTACGTGCTACTCGTCCAATTCCACCCTTTAATGAACCGGCGCGCGACTTACGCATCCAGAATAAACCGCTTTGGCTTAACCAGCGAGACCTTCTGGCTCCTTACGTAACAAGCGAAAAGGAAATAAATCCTGGTGAGCGGCTGCCAGTCACACGCGAACCAATGCTTGTATACCGTGACAACCTGTATTTTGACGAGCATTACATCAGGGAATTCATACGCCAGGCTAAAAAGCGTAATCGAGCCGTAAGGGCTGCATTTTCAGCCGATGACCCTGCTTTCCGTGAACATGCCCTTCCATTGTCGGTATCCTATACACCCGCGGGAAATCTCTATTACGCTGACCTGTGGTATTACCCTAAGGGACCTGAAGCCGATGTAGCTCCACTGGTTATAAACCTCCAGCCACGTGAGATCGGTTATTACCACGTACCCACTTATATGGCAAATGAAAGTGGTGACCTGCTCTATCAGGTTCCCTTGCGGGCACTGATAGCCATAGATTCCTGGGTTCATATCTTTATAGCAGATGGTGTCTTTGGCCTGTTTGCGCGCGGTGCACGGTTCGAAGACCGCTTGAACAAAGATCTTGGTTTTAAACTGAGAATCTTGGGAAAAGCATTGTACGAGGGCAGGCAGTTACTGGAGTGCTCCGGGCTGGTTAAAGTTGGGAAGAACTCCGTTATAGACCCAACTGCCGTCATCCATGGGCCAGCTACAATTGGGGATAATGTCACCATTGGCGCAGGTGCGGTGATCGATAATTGCATCATAGGCAGCAACGTGAATGTTTCCCAGGATTGCCAATTGATGCTCTCCGTGGTCGGGGATGGTACTTTCCTGCCCTTCCGCGCTTCCCTTTTTATGACCACCATCATGGAAAACAGCATGGTGGCCCAAAACACCTGCCTGCAAATGTGCGTGATCGGGCGCAATACTTTCATCGGTGCAGGCAATACCTTCACGGACTATAACTTGATACCATCCTCAATCCGGGCATTGGATGGACACGATAAACTTTCTTTTTCCAACCGGCCTGTAATCGGCGGATGTGTGGGTCACAACTGTCGCATCGGCACAGGAATGATCGTTTTTCCGGCCCGCACTATTGAATCGGATGTGGTACTCTTTGCATCCAAGGATCGTAACATCATTGATCGCGATATCCGCTACGAAGATAGTGACCACCACAAACTTAAAGAAGCCAGCAAGCACCCGCGCCTCTACCCTCGCCGTGGTGAAACGGAATCTACCTCATGGTAACGCAGTGGATACCTTTGCTTTCATCATCCACCCTATTGATCCCAAGCGGGATGTGAGCCGAAAATTCCCGTTATTAGGCCGCATTCTCACTGGACGGCAGATTGACTTTTTCTCCACTTTCTTCCCACCCATCTATATCTCTGAAATTACCGGTATCACCTCCGATGCAACTGGAAAGGAAGTTCGGGGGTTATTCATTGCCTGCCCATATACCCCCCGACGAATGTTTGAGTTGCCAGAACGGACAGTTTATCGTAAGATTATTCAAACTGGCCATTTGGCTGAAAAGCTGGGTGCGAAAATCCTTGGATTGGGTGCCTTCACATCTGTTGTCGGCGACGCAGGTGTAACGATTGCAAAAACGTTGGATATCCCGGTAACCACAGGAGATGCCTACACCATCTCGATCGCGGTGGAATCTCTCCGCGAAGCCGCACGCCTAATGGACATTTCGCTGAAGGATGCATCAGCGGCAGTGGTGGGTGCGACCGGCTCGATCGGGAAAGTGTGCGCCGAACTGCTTGCCGAGGATGTGGCCGAACTTTGGTTGATCGGACGCAGCCAGGAGAAACTCGAAGAACTGCGCACCCGGCTGCAGGGTCCGGGGCGTGCCGGATTGAAAATTTCCACCGATATGGCAGCATTGTCTCACTGTCAATTGGTCCTGACGGTCACGAGCGCCATCCATAGTATCGTCCAGCCGGAGTATTTGCAGCCAGGCAGTGTGATTTGTGATGTTGCTCGTCCCCGCGATGTATCTGCAATGGTTGCAGCGGCACGAGATGATATATTAGTGATAGACGGCGGTATGGTAGATGTACCAGGCCCCGTTGATTTTCACTTTAACTTTGGTTTTCCACCTGGCAAGGCTTATGCCTGCATGGCAGAGACCATCACATTGGCCCTGGAGGGCCGCTTCGAGGATTACACGTTGGGCAAAGAGATCAC
>JBFYSM010000485.1:0-9059 GCA_041301605.1 Chloroflexota bacterium
ACCAGGCTGAAGAACGGAGCCCCGATTGTGATGATGCGACTCAGGCTGGCGATCCCGTTCATCAGGCAGAACACCCAGGCCATGCCGGCCAGGAAACCGACCAGTGTGCGCCCCCAGGTCAACCTCCCGATTGGGATCATCAGTAAAAAGTAGATGATCAGGAAGGGCCAGAAGAGTATGAAATAAACCGGCGGAAGCCCAGCCGCCATGAAGGGGACATTGATGAACCAGGCTCCCTGCAGGGATAGCACGATGGCGATTACGGATAGCAGGAAAGCCCAACTTTTCTTGGTAAAGAAGCCATAGGCGCTCACCAGGAAGATCACACCTCCCACGATGCCCAGGTCGGCCATGGCGGGATTGATGTATTTCAAGAGGATCTCACAGCCTGGTTCAGCCGCTTCTGCAGACATTCCCTTGATATACCAGGTTAGAAAGAGGATGAAATGCCCAATGATCCCCATCAGGCCGGCGACAAGGGCAACAAAGCCGCCAAGTTTGTTGTTTCGTTCCATATTGCATTCTCCTTTATGTAATGGATTTATGGAAGGGGTGCTTCGCCAGTGTGACAGGAGCAGCCCTTGTAATATGCCGCGTCGTTGTGTGCGGCAACGTAAACGATCGTATTTGGGGCAATATTCAAATTACAGCCCTTAAAGAAAAGCGGATTGGCGTTTGCATCCAGTTCTGCTTCTGCCACCCGGGCATCGCAACTGACGTAAATGATCCCACTCCAACCATCGTTACAGAGGGGATAGTCAACCAGCTTGTCGACCGTCATCATCTTGCCGCCAATTTCAACCTGGATCAGTCCGTCAGGCGCATCGGGGTCAGGGGTCATGGCGATCAGGTCAGTGAGCTGTAGAACTGGTTCGGGTGTCCCTTCATCCTGTGGACAAACGGTCTGTGTTCGTTCGCAGGCGGTCAGGAATACGATCAGCAAGATAAAGATCATAGAGCTAATCTTATACTGTTTCATTGGGGCTAGCCTCCCGAAGAGATGCAGATCTTAATCCCCTCCAACCAGGGCTTTCTTAAACCTGGGGAAGAGCAGCACGAAAAGCAGGCCGATGATCACTGGCAGGCCATAGGAGTAATCCCAGGATGTGGAATCGGTCATGGTGAGACGAATGATTTGCATCGGGATGTCGATGGCTGCCAACGAGGTCACCGACACCAGCGCCAGCCACCAGCCGGAGAGCCTGCGGCGGGCAATCTGGAAGATGGCGACAAAGAGCAGGATCACGCAGATCCACTGGATGGGTTGTGACCAGGCGAGCACCCAAGTGCCGAGGCCATTATAGAACGGTTTTTCGGGCCGGGTCAGGAGCATGCGCATGTTGCCAATCCCGACGATGAATGCGTGTGTGGACAGCATCCCGGCGAAGGTCAAGGCCAGGAATTGGCCCCACTTCAGCCACTTGTCCACCTTGCGCAGCAGGATGAGCGACCAGAAGAAGACCAGCCCAACCATCGATACGACCATTGGGATGGGGAACCCGTCCACGAACGAAACGTAAGGCATGAACATGAACATCCCGCCCGCTGAGGGGAAAGCCGACGCAAGGAGAGAAACAGGGAAGGTCCATTCCTTGCCTTCGGCGATGGGCTTCGCCAGCAGGATCAGGGCGATGCCTCCGATGAAGATCAGCCCGCGGTAGAGTGGAAAGGCGTACGAGAACAGAAGGATGCCGCTGGCATAGGCCGGCTTTTCCGCCGCGACGATGGTTAATTCTGTCAGCACCCGTTCCAGCGAAGTTTGGATCAGGAACGGCGCTGCGGCAATCATGAACAAGCCGACGATGACAGCCAGGAGGGCCATAATCAAACGAACGGTCTTGGGGGTACTTTCCATTGCATACTCCTTGAGTGGGATGGATTTCTCATGTGATTTGTATCACAAGCAATGCAATATATCTTTGACTTAAGTTAAATTCTCGCCACCTGACAGTTTTCAGCAAAAGGTGGTCTCGATACGGCGGAAAAGCACCGCCTACTCGACCAACGAACTACTCATGAAATAGCCTGTCGGTTCCTTAGGTTAAATTCAGTGAACCACGAATTTGTTGGCATTGCGAGCCGTGTTCGATACGGCAAAGCAATCTCAAGCCAGGAAACCGAAATTCCCGTTTGTGCATCGAATCTGCACTTCGATGTTTTATAATCGGGGCATGTCCAATCATCTCTCCGACTTGCTCAAGAAATCCCCGGTATTTTCCGGCCTCGACGCAGCGGGGCTGGACTGGTTGGCTGGCGTGGCGATCCTCAAGCGTTACCAGCCTGGTGAATTCCTGGCCTACGTGGGCGATTGCTGGCCATACCTGTTCCTGGTGGCCGAAGGGAGTCTCAAAGCTGTCAAGGATTCCAGTGAGGGACGCAGCCTGGTTGTGACCGAATTAGGAGCAGGGGAGATCTTCTGGGGCCTGGCATTTTTCCAGGATGGGCTGCCAAACCCGGTCAGTTTGCAGGTGAGCCGACCGGCGGTCATTTACCTGTGGCAGCGGGATACCATCCTGCCGTTCCTGCTGGAGAATGGTCACTTGACCTGGGAACTTTCCCGTCTCATGGTCAGCCGGATGCTGTATGCCAGTGAAGTGATCGAGGGCCTGGCCTTCCAGCCGGTGGCCGGGCGGCTGGCGCGGTTATTGTTAGAGCAATATCCCGCTGACCAGATATCCGGTGAGCGCCACCTGACCCTGGATGAGATGGCGGCCCGGGTAGGTACGACGCGCGAGATGGTCTGCCGGATCCTGTATAAGTTTGCCGAGCAGGGGGCGATCCAGATCAACCGAACGGAGTTCATTTTCAAGGATCGAGGCTTGCTGGAAGAGCAAACCCGGCGGCTGGCGAAATAGAGAAAAGTTTCTCTCGGCGATAAGAGGGGATATTTCTGTTATAATGGCGGAAATACGGAAAATCCGAAATTCTGGAGAGAACCTATGGTTACAACCATTCAAATCCGCAGCAAAGGGACGATCACGCTCCCTGCCGAAATGCGCAAGAAATATGGCTTGGAAGAAGGCGAAGTGCTCACGCTCGTTGACTTGGGAAATGGCGCGTTCATATTGAAGCCTAATGTCAGCCGGGTTGCACGCAGCGCGGACGAAGTAGCCAAAAAGGTGAAAGAAGCGAACGTTTCACTGGATGAGCTGCTCGATACGCTGGACGAAGAACGCCAACAATATTATCAAGAGCACTATGTCAAGGATTAAGATCTTCTTCGATAGCAGTACGCTGATTGCGGGAGTCCTTTCCGTCACGGGCGCGGCGCGAGCCTTGCTTGTGTTGGCTGAAATGGGTGAGATCGATCTGCTCGTCAGCGAACAGGTGATTGTCGAGACCGAGCGTTCGCTGGCGAGGAAGGCTCCCCAGGCTTTGCCGGGATTCCGCCAAACCATAAAAGATTCTGGTTTGAAGATCGTCAAAGCCCCATCATTAGAGGATGTGCAAGCCAGCCTTTACATGATTTCCGACCCGACCGACGCGCCCATCCTGGTTGCCGCCATGAAACAGAGGGTGGATATCCTGG
Organism: Chloroflexota bacterium; assembly: GCA_041301605.1. GTDB lineage: Bacteria > Chloroflexota > Anaerolineae > Anaerolineales > Villigracilaceae > VGNO01. Next base: position 3,530 of record JBFYSM010000485.1, read on the forward strand.
TCACACACAATCGGAAGCATTTTCTGGATGATCCCCATGTGGCGGAAAAATCCGGCCTGCGGATCGGCACACCCGGCGATGCGTTGGCTTGGTTGCGGGAAAATATGGGATAGGGATGACTTCCAAAACCAAAATCGCCCGGATGCGTGTCTTGATTGAACAAGCCCGGGCGATTTTTTTACTTCTTCCTCATCCTCTGGTACAACGGCTTCAAGCGCTTGTACATCTGCTTATAAACCCCGTCATACAACTCATCATAGCGTTCATGGGTTTTCGCATCCGGCTCGAAAGTGTCCCGGACGCGCGTCATCTGGCGGATGGCGGTCGGGAAATCGGGATGCACGCCCGCACCGACGGCCGCGTCCATGGCCGCACCCAGGCCGGATGCCTCGTACACATGCGGCCGGGAGGCCGGCAGGCCGAACACATCCGCGGTCAGTTGCATAGCCGCCTCGGACTGGCTCCCGCCGCCCGCCACGCGCAGTTCGGTGATGGGCACGCCGGAGCGTTTGGCCGTCCGTTCGGCACCCTCTCGCAAAGCATAGGCCAGCCCCTCCAGGATGGCGCGGTAGATATGGGCCCGCGTGGTCACATCGCTGAAACCGATGATGGCGCCGCGCGCTTCCGGGCCGGGGAAGACCAGTCCCGGCGACCAGTAGGGCTGGAGCACCAGTCCCTCCGAGCCAGGCGGAACCGAGCGCACCAGCTCATCGAACAAGGCTTCGGGTTCGATGCCCTGCGCTTCGGCCAATCCCTGCTCGCGTAAGCCGAACTCCTGCTTGAACCAGGTCACCATCCAGTAGCCGCGGTAGATCTGGATCTCGAAACTGTACTGTCCCGGCACGGCGGCCGGGTAGGGTGGGATAAGGGGGATGACTTCGATATATTTCTGGTGGGTAGTGTTGATCGTGGCGGTCGTCCCATAACTCAGGCAGCCGATATGCGGTTCCAGGCAGCCCGCGCCGAGCACCTCGGTGGCTTTGTCCGCGGCAGCGGCGATCAAGGTCAGCCCAGCCGGGAGACCGGTGGCGGCGGCCGCCTCGGGGGTGATTTCGCCCAGTTGGGCAGCTACCGGTATAAGTTCAGGCAGCACCGCCTTATCCACAGGCACGGCCTGCCATTTCCAACCCCAGGAGGCTTCCCAATCCTGCTTCTTGTAATCGAAGGGGATGTAACCCACCTGGCAGCCGACCGAATCCACGAACCGCCCGACCAGCCTGAAGGTCAGGTAGCCGGACAGGAACAGGTACTTGTGGGTTGCGTTCCAGATCTCGGGCTGGTGCTTTTGCAGCCAGTTGGCGTCAGCCTCGGCCTGCAGGTAGGCCACCGTCTCGGACGCGCCCGCCAGCTTGAATGCCGCGCCCCACAGCCCACCAAGCGGTTTGACGCCCTCGGCGCGGCGCTGGTCGAGCCAGACGATGGCCGGGCGGAGCGGCTTGCCATCCTTATCCACGTTGATCATCGTGCTGCGCTGGGTCGTCAGGGCGACTGCCGCGATGGATGACTTGTCCACGCCCTGCGCCCAAAGGTTTTGACAGGCATCGCAGACGGCCTTCCAGAAGATTTCTGGATCCTGCTCGGCCAGGCCGGGAGCGGTCGAGTAGTACGGCTCGATCGGGATGCGCGACTTGTGTAACAGGTTCCCGCGCGGGTCGAAAACGAGGGCGCGCACGGATTGGGTGCCGTGGTCGATGGCAAGCAGGTTTTCGGGCATAGGGCACTCCTTTTTTTCACCAAACCCAATGCTGGTTGAGTAGGCGTTCTTTGCCGTATCGAAACCAAGTTGGGCAACAAGTACCGGTCTCGATACGCCGGAAATGCATCGGCTACTCGACCGGCGAATGGACTATGTTACTATTTTATCCCAAACGATAGGCAGAACGCCATAAATCCGTGTACGCCTTTTCTTCCACCTCCCAGCGCTGGTCGTCCCAACCCAACTCCGGCTGGATCAGGGAACGGATGCGATCCATCTGGTCGAGGCCGCCATTGGGAACCAGCAGCCCCAGCCGGACGCGGCGCAGGAGCAGGTCATCCAGGTGGATCACGCCTTCGCTGCGGGCGGCATGCCGCAGTTCAGCCCACAGGTAGGGTGTGCCGGGGATGGCTTCCATGTCCGCTTCGTTTTGCGAACATAATGACATGGAGGAACTGACTCCGTAGCGCGCCATCAGCCGCAGGCACTGGCCGGCGGGCAGGTGGGTATCCGCCAGCAGGTTTTCGCTTTCGGGCGGGAGCGGGTCGAGCACCGGCACATCCGGGTCGAAGGGGATGTGGCCGATGTGCCGGCGGACAGCCTTCAGCGCATCGCGGGCCATGATGCGGAAGGTGGTCAACTTGCCGCCGCTGACGGTCAGGAGGCCATTTTCATCCCAGATTACATGCTCGCGGGACTCCTTCGATGGGTTGGCTTTGCCCGTGTGCACAACCGGGCGGATGCCGGCGTAGGTGGCGGTCACGTCGGCAAAGGTCAAATCCTGGGAGGGGAAAACATACGAGAGTCCATCTAATAGATATTCGGCTTCTGCCTGGCTGATGGCTGGGTCGGTCAATAGTTCGCTGCGATGGTCGACATCGGTGGTGCCATAAACGACCGATCCCTCCCACGGCAGGGCGAAGACCGGGCGGCCGTCCTTTGGATGGGAGAATGAAATGGAGCGTGTCAGTGGCAAGCGGTGGAAGGGGAATACCAGGTGGCTGCCGCGCAGCGGGCGCAGGCGTGGTCTTTGGCCGATCTCCTTGCGCAGCGTATCCACCCAGGCGCCGGTGGCATTGATGATCACTTTGGCCTTGACTTCGGCTTCCATCTCTGTTTCACCGGAAGTATCGCGTACAACCACACCACAGGTTGTGCCGAGGCTGGTTTTTAGCAATGAAACAACCCGGGCATAGTTAAGCGCCAACCCGCCGGAAGCGACTGCTTCACGGATCAGGCGCAGAACGAGGCGGGCATCGTCGGTCTGGGCATCGAAGTAACGGAAGCCGCCGCTCAGGCCGGGGGCGGTCAGCAGCGGGCAGAGTTCGCGCATGTCCTCGGTATCGTAAGAACGGTGCGACCACTGCCTGGCCATCAGGTCGTAAACGACCAGCCCGGCGCCAAAAACCCAGCCGGGCATGTGGTCATCGGGCATGCAGGCGTACAGGAAGCCGAGCCGGTTGACCAGCCCGCGGCCCTGTTTCAGGAGGTAATCCCGCTCGGTGACCGATTCGAGTGTGACCCGAAACTGGGCGTTCTTCAGGTAGCGCATCCCGCCGTGGACGAGTTTCGATGAGCGGCTGGATGTGCCGGATGCAAAATCGTCCGCTTCGAAGAGCACGGCTTTCAACCCTGCGTGCAGGCATTGGCGCAGGATGCCCGCGCCGGTGATTCCGCCGCCGATGATGATGACATCCCATTCCTGGTCGAGTTGCGCCCAGGCCCGGTCGCGCCAGCCTTTTGTCCAGTCCATATATTTTCTCCTCAATGCTCAACGCGAATTACGCGAATGTACGAATGACGCGAATAATGCCTTTCGATTTCGCCCGGCCGGATTACTGGTCTTCCCAGAATCTCTCGTCAGGAAGAGAAAAGAAAAACATTCGCGGTATTCGCCTGTTCGCGCCATTCGCGTTAAAACTCCATCACTCTTGGAACAACTTTCCGGGATTCATCATCCCATCCGGGTCGAAAGCCTTCGCCATTTCACGGATGGCTTGCATGCCCAGTTCGCCCTTTTCAGCAAGCAGGTAGGGGGCATGATCCACGCCTACGCCGTGCTGGTGGCTGATCGTGCCTCCATGTGCCACAACTGCCTGGCTGGCAGCTGCTTTCAATTTGTTCCAGCGTTCCAGGTTGGCATCCGGATCCTGGTCCAGCCGGAAGAGATAGGTGGTGTAAATGCTGGAGCCGCTTGGGTAGTTGTGAGAAAGGTGCGTGAACACATGCACCTTTTCGCCTGTATCGGTAATGGCATTCTTGATGGCGGCTTCCATTGCTGCCAGGGTCTCGTCAACCTTCGACCAGGTGGTGGCCGTCTCCAGGGTGTCGATGCCGTAGCCCAGTTCCCAGAGCGTGTTGCGCAGGTACGGCGTGCGGAAGCGGTTCTTGTGCCACTGGCTGCCGAAGACTGTCCCGATGTGCAATCCCTTGTGCTGGCCGCAAATATGGAGGGCTTCGCTGCGGGCCATATCCACCACGGCGCTGACCCCGGTGAATCCCATTAAAAGCATACTCTTGCCTTCTCTCATACCGGCCAGGGCCAGGGCTTTTTCCAGGAGGCCAATGGCAGTGGCGTGACCGGCCAGGGCAAGCGTGGTGGCGGTCTCGATGGCGGTGCTCATACGCAACATGGATAATGGCAGGCCTGCTTGCAGGATATCGCGGACGGCTGCCTGCCCATGTTCGAAATCGGGGAAGAAAACGGCGTGGAAGGATTCCTTCTCCGGGCGGGGCGTTACCCGGATGGTGGCCTGGGTGATGATCCCCAGGCGTCCCTCCGAGCCGAGAACCATCTCGCGCAGATCCGGCCCGGCCGCCGAGGCGGGGAAGGGGGGCAGGTCGAGCATCCCGGCTGGGCTGAGCATGCGACCCCCGGCGAATAGCTTTTCGATGCGGCCATACCGCAGGGACTGCTGTCCGCTGGAGCGGGTGGCGATCCAGCCGCCAAGGGTGGAGTATTCGAAGGATTGCGGGAAGTGGCCGAGAGTGTAACCCCGCTCCTGCAGGCGGGTTTCGAGTTCAGGACCGGCTACGCCTGCACCAAAGGTGGCCAGCAGGCTCTTCTTATCCATGCGCAGAAGGGTTTTCATGCGCTCCAGATCGATCGTCAATGTGGGTACACCGGGCTGTGGATTGATATGCCCGACCACGCTGGTCCCGCCGCCGTAGGGAATGATCTTAATGTCATTTTGCTTCGCGTAGTCAATGAGTGAACTGACTTCGGCGTCCGAGGTGGGGAAGGCTACGCCACCCGGGAAAGCGGGGATGCGTCCGGAACGCCAGGCAACCCAATCTGGGAAGGATTGTCCCAGGGCGTGACGCAGGCGCACCTCGGGGCTTGCATCCACCAGGGGGTGGGCTGGCAGGCGCGCGGGCGGTACGCTCCGCAGGACTTGCTCCAGGGGGGCTTCCATCTGCGGCTGGCTTTCGCCCACCCAGGCAGTCAATTTGTCCAGGGCTGTTTCCGGGAGGTGATAGGTGTACCCGTCATCTCCCCATCCATTCCATCTTCGCATGTTATCTCCTTGTGTCACAAGTTTTCCCACAGGCGCAGGCTTTCCTGCATGGCGATGCGGGTGATGCGTTCGGCGGATGCAGGGTCGTTGTCTTGGGCGGCTGTGAGCAGGCCGCGGTAGAACTGGCGGGACGCCTGGCGGGTTTCCGGGTGGCGGAAATACTGGCAGGCTATCTGTTCGTAAAATCCGGAAAATCCGTTCAGGATCAGGGTATAGATGGGATTGCGGCTGGCTACGGTAAGCGCATAATGCAATCGCCAGTCGAAGGATGCAAACGCTTCTGGTGAATCTCCTATCTCAACCGAATCAAGCAGGC
>JBFYSM010000529.1:0-6391 GCA_041301605.1 Chloroflexota bacterium
GATGCTTATTACATCGATAAGTACGAGGTGACAAACGGATTTTATTACCTATGCGAGCAGAACGGCATCTGCTCATGGCCGTATGATACCGGTTCGTACACGCGCCCCAGCTATTATGGCAATGTGGCCTTCAACGATTACCCGGTCATCAACATCAATTGGGAACAGGCCCAGCGCTTCTGCGAGTTCCGCGGCGGCAACCTGCCGACCGAGGCGCAGTGGGAAAAAGCTGCCCGCGGCGCCGAGCAGTTGACCTACCCCTGGGGCGAGAGCATCAGCTGCAACTATGCCAACATCAGCGGTTGTGTTGGCGATACGACCCAGGTTGGCTCGTACGAACTCGGCAAGAGTCCCTATGGCGCCTATGATATGACCGGGAATGTCCGGGAGTGGGTGTTCGACTGGTACATGAACACGTATTACGCCGAGTCACCGTTGGAAAACCCGACCGGGCCGAGCGACCAGTATTTTTATGTCAAATATGTTGTCCTGCGGGGTGGATCATGGGGTAGCGATGCCTACTTGTCCCGCTCCACCGTTCGCCTGCCGCTCACCCCCGGGGTTGGAGGGGTGGACACAGGTTTCCGCTGTGTCCGGGATGCAAACCCATAACTTTATCCAACTCCCGAACGGGCGAATCTACAAAGCCGAGATCCACTGGTACGAAGCGCACGGCACCGGGCGAAAAGAATACAAACGTAAACGTTATCTGGAATTCTCTACCGTACATTTTGAAGTAAAAGATCAGTCATAGGGTATCCTCAGGTTGCTGATACCTAAAACGAGGAGCAACCACTATTACTGATCGCTATACAGTATACACAAAAGTGCTGAAAGTGTTGAAGCAGATGTTGCAGATGGAAGATCGAAGACATATGGTTACCCTGGCAATGATGGTGGCCGGAATTGTCACCGGTCGGAATGCGCAGTTGTCTGCGATGAGTTCGGAAATCCTGGTAGCGGCCAAGGAGAAGAGCATTGAAATGCGATTGAGGCGCTGGGTCAAACACAGCGAGATAGAGGCCGAAGTTGTGTACTTGCCATTTGCGCTTCAAATCTTGGAAGCGCTGGCTCCGATGGGTTTGGCGCTGGTGATGGACGGGAGTCAGGCCGGGCGAGGCTGCATGGTATTGATGGTGGGCGTGTTATACAAGAAACGGGCTTTGCCGATTGCCTGGATCGTGTACAAAGGAAAGAAAGGTCATACGACGGCTCAACGGCATATCCAGGCGCTTGAAAAGGTTTTGCCATTGTTGCCAGCAGAGAGTGAAGTGGTTTTGCTGGGCGATGCCGAGTACGATACGATCGACATGATCGTCTGGGTACAGGAAAACACGACTTGGGGCTACGTTTTGCGTACCTCGCCCCAGATTTACGTTCAAGAAGGGCAACACAGCCAGCCGATCAGGGATTACCCCATGAAGAAAGGGCAAGTGTTCCAGCGCCATCAGGTCGGCTTTACTCAAAGTGCAGCAGTGTCCTTGAACTTGATCGGCTGGTGGAGTAGTCGTTATGAAGAACCACTCTACCTGGTCACCAATCTCTCCAATGGCTATCAAGCCTGCAAATCCTATCGGCGTCGTTTCCAAATCGAAACCTTCTTCTCTGACCAGAAAAGCAGAGGTTTTCAGATCCACAAGAGTCACATCGCGGATCCCGGTCGTTTGGGACGGATGTTGCTGGCCGCTTGTCTGGCATATCTGTGGATGATCTGCCAGGGTTTATGGGTCATTGCCGAGAAAAAGACCGGGCTGATTGACCGCACAGACCGAATTGACAAAAGCCTCTTTCGGCTGGGCTTGGATTGGATCAAGTACGCCCTCAAACGAAATCTTGACGTTGAGCCAGTATTTCGGTTTCAACCCATCGAGTCAACTGTTAATGTACGGTAGAAAAATCTGGAATAAACTTATGAAAACTTCGAAATCACTCCCCCGGGTTGTCATCTGTATTGACAACAGCGAGTACCCCGCCTCGCTGGAGTTGCACAAGATCTACTGCGTGTTGGCCGACAAGGATGCACAAGCCGATGGCGATTTACGCGTTATCGACGAGAGCGGAGAAGATTACCTTTTCCCTGCCGACTAATTCATTCCCATCGAATTGTCATGGACGATCGTTCGGGTACTCAACAAATCCTTTACGCGAACACCTGCCACTGCTTGATACTCGAATGACGCGTCCTGTGGCGGGCGCGTCGTTTTACATCATCCGTATTTGACGATACTCCACTATCAGTTCTCTGGTATGGGTAGAGGAAATGATTTGATGAATGCACAGACAATGTCCCTTGAACAAATCCGCATCGCGGGCATGGAAGCGTTGGCCCGCGAACTCGGAATTGTCGGTATGGTGCGCTTCCTCCAGCAATTCGAAACGGGGCACGGTGATTACTCCAAGGATCGCCACAAATGGCTGGATGATCAGGATATGGATACGGTCCTCAAACGGATTCGCGAGAAACGGTAAGCCGACAGGAAAGCGAAGTAAACGAAACGGCATATCTATCATGGCACTCAACAAACCCTTTGCGCGGGTAGCAGCCATCACCTGACCAGAGATATGTTAGGGTAATCGCATTTCGACTTTTCGGCGGACTGAAGTCCTGCCTCAAGGTATGGAAGCCCTTTGGGCTTAGCCCCGCAGGGGCTTTTTCCCACTGAGGCAGGGATTTATCCCGCCGACCTTTGGGCGAGAGTATCCAAATGCGATTGCCCTGAGAGATATGTGGGAATGTTCAGGCTTTTGAAGTAAAATAGCGATGGGAACACGCTCATGCCCTTTCAAATCCGCTTCACACCAAGAGCACGTGACGAACTTCGTTCATTTCGCAAGAATGAGCAAAAGCAGGTTCTCGAGGCCGTCAAGATCCAATTGTTGCAGGAACCCACGCTCATCATCCGCAATCGCAAGAAGTTACGACCAAATGAACTGGCCGAATGGGAATTGCGGATCGGCAACTTCCGAGTTTTCTACGATGTAGATGAGGTAGAGCAGATTGTAAGTATCAGAGCATTGGGATACAAAATAGGTAGTCGATTGAAGATTGATGGCAAGGAGTTCGATTTATGAAAACTGTGTTGATAACCAAACGATCCAAGATCATTAACGATCTGCTAAAGCAGGCAATGAAGCAAAATGTGATCCTGCGTTCCGAAGATGGTAAGGAATTTATACTGGCTGAAGTGGACGACTTCGATCGCGAGATCGAGTTGGCGCGCCAGAACAAAGCCCTGATGAAATACCTCGATGAGCGCGGGAAGGAAAAAGCGACCATCCCATTGGAAGATTTGGAGGAAGATTTGGGATTGGCAGGATAAGTGATGGGGAAGTTGATGCATTCCTGATGACTGGCCAACCTGCCAGGTTTGGAATGTAAGTTCTGCTAGATATGGAACTCGCCGCAGGCACTGACCTGCGGCGTTGACTTTATAAACCCGCCAGTTTGATCCCTATTGGCATCTCATCCCAGGTGCGGCCATCCAGGATGCGGCCGGCTTTCTTCTTGTTCGTTCCACCCCATTGCTTGAAGAAGAACGGGACCCTGGTCCTCTGGCATTGATCGCGGATATCCATCACCCAGGCCGGATCGAGCGGACGCGCCCCCGGCCCTGACTCACCGCCCACGATCACCCAGTTGATGCCTTTGAGAGTCAATTTGTGCAGCGGGCCGATCAACGGCTCGAGGGACAGGAACTTAACCTTCGCTCCCGTTCTGCGCAAATGATCGATGCGGAAGGTGTAATCCTGGTTCTCGATGCTGACCCCCATCCAAACATTTTCAGGCCATTCGATTTTCGGGCTGAGCTCTTCCAGCCGTTCGGCGCGCTTGGTGAGCACCTGAAAAGTATGCCAGGATGCGCGCCGCATGACAGCGAAGATCTCAAGGATGAACGCTACCGGCACATCCTTATGGAACAGGTCGCTCATCGAGTTGACGAAGATGAATTGCGGTTTCTTCCATTCGAGCGGCTTATCGAGCAGGTTTGCGTGCATGGTTAGCTTGAAACCGTTCCGGTAGCTTGGCTGACCCATGGCCTGCAGGCGCTTCGCCATGCGCTCGGCATAGCAATGCTTGCAGCCCGGGCTGACCTTGGTGCAGCCGGTCAGCGGGTTCCAGGTGGATTCGGTCCACTCGATGCCCGAATGTTCAGCCATTCTTCCTCCTCGGAAATGTTACCAGTAATTCCATGTCAATCATAGCACCTTTGTTCTGTATTTACAATAAACTTTGCTGCCCATAAAAATTTCTCTTTGTAACATCATTCCAAATTTTATTACCCAAAGGATGTTTGCTTGCAAATATTAAACGGTAGAGTGGAGCATTTCTTTCGGTGTTTCGGATTAAAGGTTCCCTAACGGTTTGTTGTTGATCATTAATCACAACATATCCGAGTTTGGCAAGTTTTGCTTTGTAATAATCAATGAGCGCTCGATGAACGCCAATGGTTTCCTTTTTTGAAATTGTTTCTTTGTAGATTTCTCGCCAGCCTCTATCTCCGAAAAATCTATCAACAACGGTTTCTTCAGCATTGATTGAGAAGCAACGGTCAATATTCCGAGTCAAACCATTTTGAGAGTAGTGCACTATCAAATCCATTGTTTTCATTTTGCCCAGAGTCTCAACTGTTGACCATTCCAGTTCGAGTCCATCGGGATCAAGAAAGGCCAAGTTAAGACATGATCCGACTCCTTTTATAAACACTTTGTCGGCCTTTTCTATATCGCTGACAACTTCTTGGACTTTTTGATTGGCATCACCTGTAAGATAGTGAATATGGTTCTGATGAACAGCTGAATCTTTAGATCGCTCTCGCAGGCAATCAATATTCTCTTGCTCTGTGTCCCCGAAGTAGTAATCCGTAAATGGATGTTGTGTTTTCAGAGCCAATAATGGTGAACCCAGAACATATTCGTTTGTTCCACGGATGATGCACTTTCCTGGTCCGGAAAATAGATCAATGTAATTTCTTCGCCTCCAAGATTTGTTTCGCATGGCGGTTTCGAATACATCAACATAACTTTGAACATAGAACAATTTCTCTTTAACCCATTCTCCTGAGTCTCTTGCAGGCAATCCATCATCTTCAGGGAGTAAGTATCTGTTCATCCTATCCGCTCCTATTGTTGAGTAACAAATGTATAGCATACAAGCGCTGAATCCCATAATTTGGCTCTCTGGGAGTTGCCGTGATGGATGGAAAGATATGGGGGTATGGGGCGGGCTTCGCCCGCCCCATACCCCCAATTTCCTTCCTCTTCCGGCGATTCCCAGAGAACCTGAATTGGAAAAGTTGCTTTGGATGGGTGATACTGTATAATTATCCATGATGACCCTGCGCAAAGATACCGAGAACTGGATTGCCCTGGCAGATTATGATCTGGATACTGCCCGGCATATGCTGGTATCAGGACGGTGAGTTGATCGAATGGCTCAAACGACACCCCAACTTAAGCAAATAGTCCAGCGTTTCCGCGAGCAACTGGAGAAGATGGGAATCCACGCCGAAAAAGTCATGCTCTATGGCTCGCAGGCCACCGGCACGGCACGCGAGGGCAGCGATATCGACCTGATCGTGATCTCCGGCGATTGGGAGAGCTATAACCAGCGCGAACGGCTGGAAATCCTCGGCATTGCTGCGGCGCGTATTTTGGAATCCGTCCAGGCGCAGGGGTTTACGCCCAGCGAGATCAGTCAAAATCAAATCATGCCGTTTTGGGCGCACGTGATGAAGGAACAGGCCATCGTGATATAAATGACTCATTGCCTTGCGCAAAGTTGCGGACCTCCGAGGAGTTCAAAAACTCGGAGGTCTGTTCGTGTGCGGTATAATCCTCTCGCTATGGTCTCGATACGGCGGCGTTAATCGAGTATTGCAAAGCGGTATATCGGACCTGCCGCCTACTCGACCAGCAATTAACTTGAATACGAGTAACCTATTCCCATGAACCAAAAATCCACCTTCCAATCCATCATCCTCCAACTCGAACAATTCTGGGCGGCGCATGGCTGTCTCATCTGGCAGCCCTACTACACCCAGGTCGGTGCCGGCACGATGAACCCGGCCACCTTCCTGCGTTCGCTCGGCCCCGAGCCGTGGAACGTGGCCTACGTCGAGCCATCCGTGCGTCCCGCCGATGGCCGCTACGGCGAGAACCCCAACCGCTTCCACCTGTTCCACCAGTACCAGGTTATCCTCAAGCCGGATCCCGGCAACCCTCAGGAACTCTACCTCGACTCGCTCAAGGCGGTTGGCATCGACCCGCGCAAACACGATATCCGCTTTGTGGAGGATAACTGGGAACAGCCGGCCATCTCGGCCTGGGGCCTGGGCTGGGAGGTCTGGCTGGATGGCCAGGAGATCACCCAGTTCACCTACTTCCAGCAGGT
>JBFYSM010000532.1:0-3212 GCA_041301605.1 Chloroflexota bacterium
TCGCCGCTGGATGCCACCATGGCCCTCCCCTATCATCTTTTTGTCATTTCCACCCAGGTGCCCGAGATGCCTTTCCAGATCCAGTATGGCACGGCTCTGGTGCTGATCGTGTTTGTTTTGAGCATGAATGTGATTGCAACGTTGGTCCGTTCGCGGGCGAGGGCAAAGCGGCAATGGTAGATAAGATTGTCATCGACCACTTTTCCCTGCAATATACCGATGGGACAGAATCGCTCCGAGATATTAATTTTAATATCGTCGCCAATACCATCACGGTACTATTTGGCCCGGCAGGCGGCGGTAAATCATCCCTTCTGCGGTGTCTCAACCGCCTGAACGACCTGACCGAAGTCAAGGTGGCCTCCGGGAAAATCCTGCTGGATGGTGAGAACATCCTTGACCCAAAGACAGATGTCATTGCCCTGCGCCGCAAGGTCGGGATGGTTTTTGCGCGTCCGGTTGTCCTGCCTCTCACCATTCGCGGCAACCTGACGTATGGCCTGGAACTGGCTGGCGAGAAGCGCAGGTCACGCCTGGATGATGCCGTGGAACGCAGCCTGAAATTGGCCGCCCTGTGGGAGGAAGTCAAGGACAGGCTTGGTGATCCCGCCATTGCCCTCTCCGGCGGTCAGCAGCAGCGCCTGTGCCTGGCGCGCGCCCTGGCCAACCAGCCGGAGGTGATCCTGCTGGATGAACCGACCTCCGGCCTCGACCCGATTTCCACCGGCAAAGTGGAAGCTGCCCTGCAGGAACTGAAACGGGATTACACAATCATCCTCGTTCCGCATTCCGTCCAGCAGGCCGCCCGCACCGCGGATTACGCCGCCTTCTTTTTACAGGGTGAGCTGGTGGAATACGGCGAAGGGAAAAGCATTTTTACCAAGCCGAAAGAAAAACGCACCCAGGATTACGTTGAGGGGCGCTTTGGGTAAGGGGTAAACGGATAAATCATAGATATGACTGACACCATCCTTATCGTTGAAGATGAACCATCTCTACAAGAAACCCTGGTCTACAATTTAAAAAAACAGGGCTTCACGGTCGAGGCTATGGACAATGGGCGAACAGCCCTCGAGGCTGCCCGCCGGTTGAAACCCGATCTCATCATCCTGGATATCATGCTCCCGGAACTGGATGGCTTCGAGGTTTGCAAGATCCTGCGCAAGGAGATGGCCACTCCCATCCTGATGCTGACTGCCCGTGACGATGAGATCGACCGCGTCGTCGGGCTGGAAGTGGGGGCCGATGATTACCTGACCAAGCCATTTTCCATGCGAGAACTGATCGCCCGTGTCAAGGCCCAGTTGCGCCGCACCCAGGTGATCAGGGAAGAACTGGAAAAACTCCAGGCCGGTAAGCAAGAGGATGCCCACAATGTTCTCGCTTTTGGAAACCTGTCCATCGATCTTACCCGCCGTGAAGTTGTCATCAAGGGGGAAGTGGTATTGTTCAAGCCCCGGGAATATGACCTGTTGCTCTTCTTCGCCGAACACAAGGGGCAGATGCTTTCGCGCGAGTTCATCCTCGAACGGGTTTGGGGCTGGGAATATATCGGCGACAGCCGCACGGTGGATGTCCACGTGCGCTGGCTGCGGCAGAAGATCGAGATCGATCCTGCCAACCCCAGCCGCATCGTCACCGTGCGTGGCGGGGGGTATCGCTTCGAAGGATGAGCTACGCATTATTGTTCGGTCTCCTGGTATCCCTGGCTGCCCTTGTCTGGTTTGCCTGGCGTTATTTTCACCTGCGGCGCCGATTGGATTCCTATGCAACTACGGTACGCCAGGCTGCCAGCGAGCCGCTGCCATCCGCTCTCCTGCCGGAGGATGAGCCAGGCATTTCCGAACTCTCCAACGCTGTCAAGGTACTAGCACTCACCTTTCAAATGCAAAACTCGAGCCTGGAAGCTGAGCGCACCAAGCTGGCTTCTGTGCTTGAGCAGATGACCGATGGCGTCCTGATCGCGGATTCCCAAGGACGGGTGACATATCTGAATCCAGCCGCAATCCGGCTATTCGAAAGCGAGAATGGTGCTGGCCGCTCGGTGGCAGAGATCCTTCGTCACCACCAGTTGGTGGACGCCTGGAAACGCAGCCGGGAGTCCGGCGAAACGCACAACGAAACTGTTGAACTGCCTGCCCGACGGTTGTTCCTGCAATTGTATGTTCTCCCTGACCGGCAGACCGGTGGCTCGCTCCTGCTGGTGCAGGATCTGACTCCCCTGCGCCGTATGGAGACTGTGCGCCGCGATTTTATTTCAAACGTTTCCCACGAACTGCGTACCCCGCTGGCCTCTCTCAAAGCCCTCACCGAAACCCTGAGGGATGGCGCACTCGATGACCCGAAAGCCGCCCCGCGTTTCCTGTCCCGCATCGAAACCGAAGTGGATGCGCTCACGCAAATGGCGCAGGAGTTGTTGGATCTTTCCCGGATCGAGTCCGGGCAGGTATCGCTGGAATTAAAAAAAATTCAGCCATCCCAACTCCTGCATACTTCTGCTGAACGGATGCGCGCCCAGACTGAACGCGCCGGGTTGGGACTGGATATTCAGGTTTCGGCAGACATACCCGAGATCCGGGCGGATGTGGGGCGGCTGGAACAGGTGTTGGTCAACTTGATCCATAATGCGGTCAAGTTCACTACGCCGGGTGGCACGGTAACATTGTCTGCTGCAAGTGATGGAAACTATATTCGCTTCTCGGTAAATGACACAGGCGCCGGCATTCCGGAAGATGACCTGGAACGCATCTTCGAGCGGTTTTACAAGGCTGACAGGGCGCGCTCCGGAGGCGGGACAGGACTGGGCCTCTCGATCTCCCGGCACATCATCGAGGCACACGGGGGCAAAATTTGGGCAGAGAGCGTGGAAGGGAAAGGCAGTACGTTTTTCTTTACAATACCGGTCGCCTGACGAAACTGAAAAGGTGAGTGGGGGCCTGGAAGCCATTTCTTACCAAGCTGTTAACGAATTCTTCTTGTGTTGTTAACCTCCCTGTGCTATCCTGTGGTCATTGCAGGAAGGCTTGATATGGATTACTGGTTCTTCGCCATCAACATCGTTGCCATGCTGATCGTCTTTGCGGTGGATATCGCACGGAAACGAAAAGCATCCATGAGTCATTAGCGTTTCTGCTTCTCCTCCTCCCCATTCGGCCAGGGTCTCCCCCTGGCCGAATTGGTTTAACACGCGGGGGCTATATGTAATCGTTAAC
>JBFYSM010000548.1:0-2943 GCA_041301605.1 Chloroflexota bacterium
TTCCTGAACGGCCAGCCCGTGGGCATCCTGGAACGTTCCTCGCCGCGCCGCAAGCTTTCCATTGCCATCCCGGAGGGCGGGGCCACGCTCGACATCCTGGTGGAGAACATGGGACGGGTGAACTTCGGCATCGATCTGCTCGACCGGAAAGGGATCACCCGCGGCGTTGCGCTTGGCGGCCAGTACCTGTTCGGCTGGGAAATCTACCCACTGCCGTTCGATGACATCTCAGGCCTGCAATTCCGGGCGGCGACCGGATTTGAAGCAGGTCTCCCGTGTTTCTGGCGCGGACGTTTCCCCGTGAACGACCCCGCCGATACGTTCCTCGACCTGCCCGGCTGGACCAAGGGCGTGGCCTGGCTGAACGGCTTCAACCTGGGGCGCTACTGGAAGCGCGGCCCCCAGCAGACGCTTTACATCCCGGCCCCGCTGCTGCGCAAGGGCGAGAACGAACTGGTGGTGCTGGAGCTGCACGGACAGGAGAAACCAGTGGTGGAACTGGTGGATAAACCAATTCTCAATCGGCGCCGGAAGTGAGCAGTTCGATCAAAACCGGAGTCCGACGACTCCAGTCGTCGGATCCTGAAAAGGTAATGCGATGAACGAATATGAAATTGTCCTTTCCCATGGCCGCATCCTGGATGGCTGCGGCAATCCCTGGTTCCGCGGCGACTTGGCCATCCACGCCGGCCAGATCGTCGAGATCGCCCCTCCTGGCACGCTGCATGGTAAGCAGACGATCAATGTAGATGATCGTTATGTTTCCCCAGGCTTCATCGACATCCACACCCACTCCGACCTTTCGCTATTCATCAACCGCCGCGCCGAGAGCGCTGTCCGCCAGGGGGCCACCACGCATGTGATCGGCAACTGCGGGATGGCTCCCGCCCCGATCACGGACGAGCATCTGGCTGATATGCAGGCATACTGGGATCCCATCTCCGGCCAGCCGGAGATCACCTGGGACTGGCGCACATATAGCCAATACCTGGATGCCCTGCAGGGAGACGGCCTGGCCATCAACGTCGCACCTCTGGCAGGTCACGCCGCCCTGCGGATTGCCGTCATGGGTTTCGAAGACCGCTCTCCCACAGAACCTGAACTCAATAAGATGAAAGCCCTCCTGGATGAAACCATGCAGGCTGGGACGTTTGGGCTTTCCACGGGCCTGGTCTATCCGCCCGGCTGTTTTGCCGCTACAGAAGAGATCATCGAACTCTGCAAGGTGGTTGCGAAGCACCACGGCATCTACACATCCCATATCCGCGGCGAGCGCGAGACGATCCTGGAAGCCGTTGCCGAGGCCATCCGGATCGGCGAAACGGCCGGCCTGCCGGTCCAGGTCTCGCACAACGCGCCCAAGTACGGCGCGCCGTGTGACGCCTCGGCCAACCTGCGCCTGGTGGATGAAGCCCGCCAGCGCGGCCTGGATGTCACCGTGGATAACGATGTGCACACCGACCTGGCTCCCACGTTGAGCGGCGGCCTGCCCCAGGAACTCCAGAACCGCCCCCCGGCAGAAATCATCTCAACGTTGCAAGATCCTGCCACCCGTCACCAGGTGCGGGAAGAGATCGTCGCAGACCGCAAACCGGCTTTCGGGCCATCTGGCCTGCTCAAACATGGACAATGGGGACGCATCACCATCCTGCACGCCCCGCGTACGCCCCAGGCGGTCGGCAAGACCATCGCATCCCTGGCCAGTGAAAGCGGCCGGGATCCATTCGATGTTTATTTCGATCTCATCATTGCAAACGGGCATGATGCGGTTGCGATCTTCGATTACATCGATGAAACCAACATCCGCCTGCTGCTCCAGCACCCGGCGGTGATGATCTGCTCGGACGGCGAAGCCATGGCACCTTACGGCTTCCTGAACGACCCGCCACCCTATTCGCCGTGCAGTTACGGCGAGTTCCCGGGCGTGCTCGAGCGTTACGTGCGCGACCAGCCGGTTCTTACACTCCAGGAAGCCATCCGCAAGATGACCTCCTTCCCCGCCCAGCGCCTCGGCCTGGCGGACCGCGGCATCCTGAAACCCGGTGCAAAGGCCGATATCGTCGTCTTCGACCTGGAGCGCATCCGTGACCGGGCCACCAACCTGTACCCCCACACCTACCCGTTCGAGAACTATCCCCACCAGTACCCGGAAGGGATCGATTACGTATTCGTGAACGGCGTGCTCGTGGTGGATGGCGAGCAGCACACTGGGTCGCTGCCCGGCCAGGTGCTCAGGATGGGAAGATGAGCCAAGCGCCAGCTTCCAATCTGTATTTATGAACCTCTGGTGTTCGAGTAGCCATGAGCGGCAGCGAATGGCATATCGAGACCACACCATGTGCTTTTCAACCAAGCGAACAAGTAGCAAGAAAAGGAATCTTGGCGCTCTCCGCGGTTAACGCTGGAAATCGATTTGTGCTAAACTATGCACATGCATTGAACGATGTGAAAATTTCTTGCAATCTTCTCAAGGATCGGCGAAGAAAGGGAGAATATGAATAAAAAACAGTCGGACGCATCTACGATCAGGATCTTCCTGATCATCACAATTGTTGCCTTCATCATCCTGTTAATTTTCTTACCGTTATTGTGGCGCTTGCTCCAGGGCGTGGGCATGACAAAGGATGATATATCACTCATCGAGACATTTGCCTCCACAATTGCCGCCGCGGCGGTCTTTGGCGCTGGCTACATCGCCTACCGCGAGCTATCCGAAGCCTCCAAGAGCCGCTACCTGGATATCGCCGACCGCCTGTTCGACGAGCTGAACTCCCCTGAAAACATCGAAGCCCGGCGGCGAATCTTCCAGAACCTGGAGGCGGATCCCGAAAAGGGGATGAAGAAGTTGAGTACCCAAGACCGGGATGCCATGAAACAAGTGCTCAACTCGCTCGACCGGGTTGCCTTCCTGACCCAGCCCGGCTGGATCCCGGAAGACCTGGT
>JBFYSM010000555.1:0-4030 GCA_041301605.1 Chloroflexota bacterium
GTTGTATATAATCGAGGTATGAACCGCAAGATCCTGCACGTTGACCTGGATGCCTACGGCTGGCCACACAACACTCCAAAATCCTCGATCAGCAATCGCAAATCTTCAATCCCCCGCCCCCAATCTTTTCAATCCATCCAATCCTGATGCCCGCACAGGTTGCTGCCACCCGGAAAGGTTTTCGATCTTCCCTTGAAAGGAACGGACGAGCTCCCCGCCATGCGGGCTGGCGGGGAGATTGGGGGTTGGCAGGAAATACAGATATTTATTGAGAAGTCGCCATGAAAATACGTTTTCACCACCAAGCATGAAAATGTGCTATAAGCGAGGCACTTGGCTGACATAGAGGTCGATATGTAAACTGGTGTCATGAGCCTGATGAGAAGTCTGACCCGGATGTCTGTAGGCACCGCCGATTGTTGCCACCGTCAGGTGAGCACGTAGATCAGATTCTGATCTGTGGGCATCCACGTTAGCCGAGAATACAGCCCAGGAGAGATTGGAATGGATATAGTTCACACCCATTGCGGCGGTTTGGACGTTCACAAGAAGACGGTTGTAGCGGCGATGATCGTGCCTGACCCGAACGGAGGTCTGCAAAAGGAAACGCGCAGCTTTGGAACGATGACGACTGATTTGTTGGCCTTGTCGGACTGGTTGCTGGAACACGGTGTCACGCATGTGGCGATGGAGAGTACCGGAGAGTATTGGAAACCGGTCTTCAACATTCTGGAGAACAACTTTGAAGTGTTCTTGGTGAATGCCCAACACATCAAGGCAGTCCCGGGGCATAAGACGGATGTGAAGGATTCGGAATGGATTGCCGAACTCTTGCGGCATGGTCTGCTCAAGGCCAGCTTTGTGCCCCCCCTGGGGCAGCGCGAGTTGCGCGAACTCACCCGCTACCGGAGTACTTTTGTAAAGGAACGAGCGACTTTGGTCAATCGGGTTCAAAAAGTGCTGGAAAGCGCCAATATCAAGCTGGCGAGTGTCGCGACGGATGTGACCGGAGTGTCTGGGCGAGCCATCTTGCAGGCTTTGTTGGAAGGCAAATCTACGCCCGAGGAGATGGCAGAATTGGCGAAAGGCCGCATGCGCGAGAAACGTGAACCGTTGGCCAAGGCACTGGAGGGGTGTGTCAAACCCCATCACCGCTTTGTTTTGACCGAATTGCTGTGCCAGATTGACGGTTTGGACGAGAGCATTTTGCGCTTTGACGAACAGATCCAGGAATACTGCCGCCCTTTTGAAGAAGCAGTGGAATTGCTGGATACCATTCCCGGGATAGCCCGCGAAACCGCCGAAATCATTATTGCTGAGATCGGCACAGATATGAGCCGCTTCCCTTCTGCTGATCACCTGGCTTCTTGGGCTGGAGTAGCCCCAGGGAATAACGAAAGCGCAGGCAAACGCCGTTCGGGCAAAACAACCAAAGGCAATCACGCTTTGGGGGTAGCTTTGAACCATGCAGCAAACGCAGCTTCTCATACCAAGAATACCTATTTATCGACCCAATATCATCGCCTGGCAGCCCGACGAGGTAAGAAAAAAGCGATTGTGGCCTTGGAACATTCGATCTTGATTATTGCTTACCATATCATCCAGCGCAGAGAACCGTATCATGATTTGGGCAGCGATTATTTTGACAAGCGCCGCCCTGAAGCGACGGCTCAACGGCTCGTAAAACGCTTGGAGCATCTCGGCTTTCAGGTTTCACTCCAACAAATGCAAGCCCCGGTCGCCGCCTAGTTTATTTTCAGATCAGTTACGAGTACATCCTTGAAATACTCCCATTGGAGAGTGCCAGGCATCTTCTGGAGGGGTACGATGGAGAAAATCGATCACACGGAGTAGCACAATGATTTTTTCCCGTCTCTATCGCTTCCGGGTACAAGGCAAATTGAGTCCTCAATGGAGGGATTGGTTCGAAGGTCTGGAGATTGCCCCGCAGCCGGATGGTACAACCCTCTTGACCGGTCGACTTCCCGACCAGGCCGCCCTACATGGCATCCTCCAGAAAATACGTGATGTTGGCCTGGTTCTTCTTTTGGTGGAGCAATTCGAAGAACAGGATTAGATAGCCCCTATTACATTCAAGCACAGGAGTCCACAATGCCAAAGATTTCACTGGGCAGCGCCCCTTATATCTACCCGATCCCGATCATCCTGGCTGGCGCCAATGTAAACAGTAAACCCAACTTTGCCACCATTGGGGATTGCGGTCTGATGGGCATCCGCCCGCCATTGGTATACATCTCGTCCGGGAAAGATCATTACACGAACCAGGGCATTCTCGAAAATGAGACTTTCAGCATCAATTTTCCAACAACCGAGATGTTACCGGTAGTGGATTACTGCGGGACCGTATCCGGCCGCGTCGTGGATAAATCCTCCCTGTTCGAAGTCTTCTATGGTAACCTGAAAACTGCCCCAATGATCCTGAAATGCCCCGTCAACCTGGAATGTAAAGTGGTCAAGGAGTTCTCCATCCAGCACCGGCAGATTTTCGTGGCAGAAGTGGCACAAACATTCGTAGATGATACCCTCGTGATCGAACAGGATGGCAGGAAATCCATCGTCGAACTTGCCCGCCTCGATCCCATCTTGTATGCGCTGGACAATCGTTACTATAGCGTAGGGTCAGCGATTGGAACCGGCTACCAGGAACACAAGGAATTCCATCCTCCCTCGAACGGGTGATTGGGCAGTATATTCCCTAAAATACTACCTGCGCTACTCCTTTTTGAGAATACCGCAATCCAGATCTATTGATATGATACGGATGAACATATGCCTCACTCGGCATCGGATATGTTCCTCCTCCAGAAGCACCCGGTTTCGCCAAGAAGACCGGGTGTTCATTTTTGCGTTTACCTTCTCATGCCGACGAACAAGCAAGTAAGCATCAAGCCATCTATTCCTTCCTCTTTACCCGCAGCACCGCAATCTTGGTGGAATGGTTGAATGGCGCCGGGTCAGTTATTGGCTTCCCTACCACCGTTCCGGGATAGCCGGTGAAATCTTCCGGAACAGGGATCAATTCTTCAACCTGTAAATAACCATCTGCGCAGAGTTCTTCGAGTATTGCCATAAATTCCTTGCCGCTGACGTACAGGGCATTGTTGACTGCCACCAGCCAGCCGCCATCGCTGACCAACGGGCGGACTTTGTTGATCAGGCGCCTACCCTCCGCGGCCAGATCCACTGTGCCCCTGCCGGTTACAGAGAAGAAGGGCGGGTCAAGGAAGACACAATCAAAGCGTTCACCGCTGCGTTTCATCCGGCTGACCAGGGGGAAGAAATCACCCGCAACGAAATCCTTTTTGTCGATCGAAAACCCATTCAGGGCATAGGATGTCTTGGCCAGGTTGAGGAAGCTGCGGCTCAGGTCAGTGTGCACCACCCGGTTGGCATCTCCCGCCATGGCGGCCACCCCCAGGCTGCCGGTGTAGGCGAAGGTATTCAGCACCGTTTTGTCCTTCAGGTGTTCGATGGCCCATTTTCGTAAGTTGCGGGTATCGAGGTAGAAACTGGCATCCCGGCTCAGGGTCAGGTCAAGGGCATACCATACGCCACGCTCGCGCACCTTCCGATCGATTTGGGTGCCATGGATGACCGTTCCTCGTCTCCCTGCTTCAGTCGGATCATTGCGCGTCTTTAGGATGGCTGCCTGCGCCCAGGGTAATCGGGAGGTCAGGAATTTCAGGGCGGCATCCACCAACGGAGCGCCAGCCTGCGGCGGGTCGGCGTAGTTATGGATGACCAATGTCCGGGCGTAGAGGTCCACCACCAGTTCCGGGCAGCCTTCGGTAAAACCGTTCAAGAGGCGGAATGCCATCTCGTGGCGGTCATCGAATAATCCGGCTCGCGCCGCAAGGGCAAGTTCAAGGGCCAACACGGGTTCAGTTTAGAGGAGAATCACCGAAAAGGCAAGGGGTGGTCTGGTATTTTATCGCCCAAACGGTAACTACTCAATAAATAGGGGAAGATGGGGGGGGGGGGGGGGGGGGGGGGGGGGGGGGGGGGGGGG
>JBFYSM010000025.1:0-4325 GCA_041301605.1 Chloroflexota bacterium
GCAATACCGCATAAGTTACTATGGCACTGGTAGTGGGACACACCTTGAAATGCAAAAGACAAAAACATCCCTGAAACAGCCGAAATTTAAGGAATAAATTCACCGAAGGATGGATTTTATGCCGGACCAGAGCCGCAATCAATTGCCCGTAGTAAGTTATGCGGTACTGCATAACGCGGCTTCCAGCCGCAACCAAGAACACAACCGCGGAGAGCGCTGAGATCGCAGAGAAAACAAATAAAGGCTCCGCGCTCTCTGCGTGCTCTGCGGTTAAAGATTTGCACGGATCGCGCACATGTTGAGCGGTAATACGATAATCGCGCTTTTTAACTCCGCCAAAACCGCAATTTGTGACCGTGTTCAGTATATAATAGACCTTATCGGCAATAATCAATGAGCTGGATTTGGCAAACCGGATGACGCAAAGAGATCCGGAAGTTGTGTAAAGCACAGGCAATCCTCATAACGAGATCAGAAAAACCTTTCTTTGTGTTCCGAAAGACATCTTTCACAATACAACAGCGCTTAACACTGGCGATCACGTGTTCGACACGGATCCGCACACTGGAAACCAGTCGGTTGAAAAACTTATCTGCAAGACCAAGTTCCTTACCTTTTGGCTTTTTCCTGGGTTGCATTGTCCGCACATCTTGTGGCTCGTAACCCTGAAAGCCAGTATCCTTCTTGAGCCCTGAGCCTGGCGGATAGTGAATACCTTCCAGGTCTGCCACTTTCTTGTCATGGGTCTTGCCGCTATAGGTCTGGCTGAGGTATGCGATCCACTCTGTATATTCGTTGATGATGATCAAGTTCTTATCGGTATGGGTCTTTTTTTACCGCTGTAGGCTTCTTTTTGCATTTCAGGGTCTTTCGGTCTCTGCTTGTGGCGTTCTGTACCGTCAATAATCAGATCTGTGGGAGCATCTTCTCTCAAACCACTTTGTTCGAAGGCTTGCCCATCTCTTTCGGGCATATGCCCCGAACTTGTCAGGGCACTTTCAAGGATCGGTGACAAGCGATGAATCCACTCGTTTGCTTGTGACTGCCCCATCCCGAACATCAGACCATGTGCAGTCTGGAGCGGATAGGTCTTTTTGTAGACCAGGATGAAAACCAGCTTGTCTTCAATTGTTGCCAGTCTCGGCTTGTTTCCGCCACCTGCTTTTCGTTGACGCACTTGCCCTGTGTGCGTGTGCGTTTCTGAATGAGTGGCTGCATATTCATCTGCAAAGGATGGCAATAGAATATCGAACTCTTCTACTTTCAATGAGGTCATGCTGAGAAACTTCCGTGGGCTTTTCTTCAATTCTTCGTATGTGAGCATGCCTACATTATCACCGATTCTACTATTTCCGATAAGGTCTAATTCCTACAAAGAAATGACATTCACCTACTTCAGCGAGGCTTGCAGTTGTAGGGTCTTCTGTTCTTGCGTTAAATGTTTCCATGCCTATGACATGATGACCAAGGCGTGTTAATGCTTCTTCGGCCTCTCTGCGATGCTCAAGTAAATCCAGATATGTTGAACTTAGAAAAACCTTCATATTTGCCTCCGTCCCGATCTGAATCTCGGGTCTGTCGTTATGAAGTCAGCTTTGTTAGCTGATGCAAAAAAGGAAAACTGGTTAATTCTACAACGGATTGACGCCCGGTGTATAATGGATTCATGAAAACGCGGCGGATCATCCGGCTGGTGTTGGCGCTCATTTTCCTGGTTAGCGCCTGCCTCCTGCTGGCCTGGGCATTCTGGCCGTTCGGGGATGTGAGCCACGTGCTGCCCATCCCGCCGGAGAACCTGCAACTGCCCACGCCGGGCAGCGTTATCCCTGTTCTGCTGCTGGTGATTTGACACAGGAGACATGATGAAACGGGCGCTCCTCCTGGTGAGTGGCTTTGTTATCTTGATGGTTTCCCTCAGTTGTTTTTGTGGCACCATGAGTGATCCTGGTTTGAGTGGCGGCGCGGGTGGAGAGGAAACATCCGCTCCCACCTTGGCAGTACTTGACACGCCGACCGCTGCCATCATTGTGCCAGGCCCCCAACCCACCGAACAGCCGCAGCCAACCTCCGTTCCCACCCCGCAGCCGGCGATACAGGAAGCTCGCACCCTGGTGCTCGAGTGGCCGCCGGTCATCCGCGCCGGGGATTCGGACATCATCCGTTTGACGCTCGAAGTGGATGAGCTGGGCAATATCACTCCAACCGCGGAGATCGAAGGGCATGCGGTCACCGGGGAAACTGTATACATCCCTGACCTGTATGATACCCACAACATTGTGGCGATGGCGCGCCTCGATCTGGCCGGGATGCAGGTCTCGCCGGCCGAGATAACCAGCCAGGCGCTGCTGCCGGGCCAGCGCGTGACGTTTTACTGGAGCATCCACCCGGAGGAGGTGGGGGAGTACCGCGGCGTGGTCTGGTTCTTCCTCCGTTTCGTGCCGCTGGATGGGGGTCCGGAAAGCGAGCGGGCGATTGCCGCCCAGGATATCCAGATCCAGGTGGTGTCGTTCCTGGGATTGAAAGCAGGCCCGGCGCGCATCCTGGGCGTGGTCGGCGGTTTCATCAGCACGGTCTTTGGGATGCCATTCCTCGAGGACGGTGTCAAGTGGACCTGGAAACGGATCCGGCAGGGGAAATAGAGTTGTCGTATTTGAATTCATCATACGCGAATTTATGGTGACATAAGTCACCCGAAAAACAGACATGATTGGATGAATACCCCCAAAACAATCATGGTAAAATTCGCCCGTTGCCATGCAACGGCAGCTATTTTACATGTTGGAGTGCCTATGCAAAGTGAATGGGTCTATATCGGCCTCTTCCTGGTGCTTGGGATCATTGTCCCGATCGTTCCGCTGGTTCTTTCCCGTCTTGTGGCACCGCGTAAACCAAATCCCATCAAACAGAGTACGTATGAATGTGGAATCGAAACTGTGGGGGAAAGTTGGGTGCAGTTCAAGGCCCAGTATTATATTTTTGCACTGGTGTTCCTGGTCTTCGATGTAGAAACGGTATTCCTGTTTCCCTGGGCAATCTCCCTCGATAAATTGCCGTTGTTTGCAGTTGTCGAGGGTATCATCTTCATTTCCATCCTGGTTGCCGGCTTGGTGTACGCCTGGCGTAAGGGGATGCTGGAATGGGCTTGATCATGTGAAATCACAGAAAGGCTGACAGGAGTATTCCCTCTCAGCCTTTTATGTGTTCGAAGGAGTTTCCTGATGACATTCTGGAATGATCCGATCAATTTCATTGCCAAATGGTTGATGGATGTATTCAGCGGGTGGGGGATGGGCGAGATCCTGGCCTATGTGATCACCGCCGTGATTGGGATCGTTGTCCTGATCCTTTTCTCGATGGGATTGGCCATCTTCCTGGTTTGGGTGGAGCGCAAGGTGGTGGCCCGTTTCCAGGACCGGGTCGGCCCGAACCGGCTCGGACCGTTTGGCCTGGTGCAGCCCTTCGCGGACATCATCAAGCTGATCATCAAGGAGGATCTCACTCCGGCGGGGGCGGATAAATTCATCTATAACCTGGCACCTGTCATGGCGTTGGGTTCGGTGATCCTGCTCTGGGCAGTTTTGCCGCTGGCATCCAACATCTACGGCACTGACCTGAACGTGGCGGTGCTGTACCTGGTGGCCGCTGGCGCGCTGGGTACGCTGGCGATCATCATGGCGGGTTGGGCTTCGAACAACAAGTATGCCCTGCTGGGCGCCTTTCGCATGGTGGCGACCATGATCTCCTATGAGGTTCCGATGGTGGTCACCCTGCTTATCCCGACCATCCTCGCAGGGACAATGAGCATCCAGGGCATCACCCAGGCGCAAGGTGGTTTGTGGTTTTTCATCCTGTCACCACTTGGTGCTTTGATCTTCCTGATCAGCGCCATCGCCGAACTGGGACGCGCCCCCTTCGACTTGAATGAAGCTGAATCGGAGATCATTGCCGGTTTCCACATCGAGTACTCCGGGATGAAATTCGGCCTGTTCTATGCCGGTGAATTGCTGCACGCTTTTACTTTTGGCGGTTTCGTTGCCATCCTGTTCTTTGGCGGCTGGCGGTTCTTTGGCCTGGAACAATACAGCCCGTTGATCGGTGTGGTCGCCTTCCTGGCAAAAGCCCTGTTTGGCTACTGGGTTATCATGTGGATCAAGTACACCATGCCCCGTATCCGCATCGATCACATGCTGGCCTTCACCTGGAAATTCCTGACTCCGCTGGCTTTTGTTTTATTGATGGTCACAGCATTGTTACATAAACTCCTGGCTGGTGCGGAAACCTGGATTTACGCCTCGAGTCTTTTCCTGGCGAATATAATGATCGGC
>JBFYSM010000567.1:0-8502 GCA_041301605.1 Chloroflexota bacterium
CAGACAATTATTTACCTTCCG
This sequence comes from Chloroflexota bacterium, assembly GCA_041301605.1. Lineage (GTDB taxonomy): Bacteria > Chloroflexota > Anaerolineae > Anaerolineales > Villigracilaceae > VGNO01. The sequence goes on from JBFYSM010000567.1 coordinate 22, forward strand.
CCCGGTGATGGGCAGCGGCTGCACCCAAAATGGACAGGATCAATCCTCGGCGTATTGCCATACCTGTCATGCGGTGGAGCGTTGAGATGATCGAATTCTCTCGTCGTGATTTCCTGAAACTAGCCAGTCGTGGATTGCTTGCCGCCAGTGGCCTTTTGGGCCCGGGAAGGTCACGCATGGCTCGGCCATGAAGGGATTGATTCCCTTGCGCATCGAACAGGATGAGCAAGGCCATATCATCCTGTATACACGCGGTTGATCGGTGGGAAATAGGTTGGTGCCTGCTTGCAATCCCTCTGCCGCAGATGGTTTTTTAGCCAGGTAATCGTTATTCCGACAGCGCAGCCCGCTCCAAAACCGGGGGTGTTTTGGCGGTTCTTTGGAAAGCTTTTACATCGATGCTGCCCAGCAGGATGATCGAAACCAGCAGCAGGGCGGATTCGATCCCAAAAACAGCCAGGTATCCAACCAATACATCCCCGCTGATCTGGCCCACAACATCCCGCACGGCCCCGCCCAACACGGAGCCCACCAGCCGGGACATCGCATTGGAAAACCCCCAGGCGCCAATGAACAAGCCCACCTGCCCAGGCAGGGTCAGGTCGAACATCAGGGCCAGGTTGGCAACCGTGGAAAGTCCCGTGCCGATGCCCAGCAAGGTCACGCCGGTGTAGAAGACAGGCAGGTTATTGATCACGCCGCTGAGCAGGATGACCAGGAAGCCGGCCAGCGCGCCCAGGTTGCCGCCCTGGGCAATGATGCGCTTGGGGAGGCGTCCTTCCAGCAGCCCGGCGACGATGATTGCAACCAGCACGAATCCACCCCACAAGGATGTGATGCGGGTGGTCTGGGTAACGGTCAGGCCGAAGGCTTCGGCACCGAACGGTTCGAGCAGTACATCCTGGCCAAGAATAGCGGCCAGGAGCAGCAGGAGGTACCAGAAGAAAAGCGTTGCCTGGCGGTTCTTCAGGATTGCGCCGGCCATTTGTTTGAGGCTGTAATGGTCTGACTGGCCGGATCCCTGCGGGGCGGAACGCGGCTCGAGACGGACCAGGCCGAAAAGTCCCAATCCAAGCGCAACCAGGCCCACGGTTCGGAACGCAACGCGCAGGGCTTCAGGCGTGTATGGATCCACCATGCGGCTGATCCCGATGGCGGTCAGGATGATGCTGACGATCATCATGAACCACATTACGGCGATGGTTTTGCCGCGCCCCTTTTCTCCGGAAAGTTCGGATGCGAGCGAAAGGTACGAAACGCTGGATAGGTTATATCCCATCCCCCAGGCCAGGAAGGCCAGCACCCCGGCCAGGATACCCGCCCAATTCCCATCCGCCAGTTTGAAGGCCGCCCAGGGGGCGATGACCACACCGAGCACGCACAACAGCAGGCCAAGCACGATATACGGTGTTCGCCGCAAGCCCAGGATGGGGTGGCGGTCGGAGAAGGAACCGATGGCAACCTGGATCGGGGAGAAGAGATAAGGCAGGGAGGCCAGGATGGCCACCACCGTGGCTGAGACGGCCAGCTCCTTGATCATCACCCGGTTGAGGGTGCTGTTGATCGGGACCAGTGTCATGGCGACCGCCACGTGGATCAGGCCAAGTTGGATGCGTTTTAAGATCATTGGAACAATCTTAACAGGGAATGTTTAGAAATGGATGAATCCGGATGTTCCTGGAGAGAGCCGTTTTCACAGGAGCAAGTGTTTCATCGAGAGCATATAAACTCGCGGCGATGGCTTCCACGCTGCTGGATTCATATTCATCGATTATCACTCGGATGACTGCTTTTCTACAAATATATAACGTGCTGCAACAATGCCCAGCGTCACCGGCTGATCTTCCACTTCGATGGTAATCGTCTGGTTGAAGGGCAGGATTTCGGCTACCCTGACCGATGTGCCGGGCATGACTCGTTTCGTCTCCAGGTAAGCCAGCAACTGGGCGTTCTCCTCCGCCAGTTCATGGATGCGCCGGATGGTTACGGTCTCACCTACGGGGATTTGCGGCAGCGGGATCCAGGCTGTAACTGCCTGCTCGCATCCGGGCAGGGGGTTGCCGTGCGGGCAGGTCTGCGGGTGGCCGAGTTGTTCCATCAGGGCGGTCTCGGTCATGGCGGAGATGGCGTGTTCCAAGTGATGGGCCTCGCTGTGCAGTTTCGACCACGGCAGGGTTTTGACCATCATCCACTCCATCAGCATATGGCGGCGCATGACGACCCGTGCCGCCGCCCAGCCGCTCTCGGTCAGGTGGGTGCCGTCCTTGTTCATCGTGATCAGGTTGTCGCGGGTCATGCGCTTGAGCGTGTTGGTGACAGTGGGCGGGGTGACGCCCAGCAGTTCCGCCAGGCGTGAACCCACTACCGGCTCCTCGTCGCGTTCCATTACATAGATGAGCGACAGGTAATCCTGGATGGTGGAACTCAGGCTGGATACTTCAATTTTTGAACCCGGAAAATTTGTCATGAAATTAACCTACAGTTTTTACTATACTAATATTCTATATTAGCATATAATAATTCTGGTTTTGACACCTTTATTATACTTCACACATCGCAGGAGACGAATATGCCTCGCCATATTTGGTTCAAGCACCATCACCGCCACACCCACCATTTTCGTGGTTTGGAGCACCCGACATCCCTGTCCGAGATGACAGTCGGGGAGGAAGCCACCATCCTGGCGTTCCATGGCGGTCGGACAGTCAACAACCGGCTGGCATCGCTTGGATTCACCCCTGGTGTAAAAGTCAATATGATCCAGAACTACGGACACGGTCCGCTGATCGTGACTGTGCGCGGGACGCGCGTTGCGCTAGGTCGCGGTGAAGCCGCCAAGATCATTATCGAGCGGGGGGCGCATGAGTGAGCGACACGAGACTCCCGCCCAGACCGTTTCGCGCTTGACCGTTCTCGACCCGGATGCTCCACTCGTCGCCCTGGCTGGCCAGCCTAACATGGGTAAGTCCACGCTCTTCAACCTGCTGACCGGCCTGAACCAGCACGTGGGCAACTGGCCGGGCAAGACGGTGGAACGCCGCGAAGGCCATTTCGACTTCAACGGGCGCACTTTCCGCCTGGTGGACCTGCCCGGCACCTACAGCCTGACCGCCAATTCGCCGGAGGAGGTCATTGCGCGCGAGTTCATCTTGCGCGAGACTCCGTCGGTGGTGGTGGCGGTGGTCAGCGCGGCAAACCTGGAGCGCAGCCTGTACTTGGTGGCCGAACTGGCTGCGTTGGATGCGCCGGTGGTGGTGGCCCTGAACATGATGGATGTAGCCGGGCAGGAAGGCATCCAGGTGGATGCACACGTGCTCGAAGCAGCCCTCGGTTTGCCTGTCGTCCCGATGACGGCCTCCAAGGCGCTGGGAGTACGAGAACTGCTCGGGGTGGTGGAAAATGTTCTGACCGGGAATCAAGTTCCAAGTCCGCACCCTCCCGAAGTGCGCCTCGATCACCAGGAGGTGTTGAAAAAGATCGAAACACTGATCAATGGGCTTGTTCCCGATCCATATCCTGAGAATTGGGTGGCGCTCAAATTGCTGGAGGGCGACGCCGAAGTGACGCACATGATGCGGACGGCGCTCGAACCTGGAACCTGGGAAGCCGTCCACGACATTTTGCGCCTCCACGATGATGCTTTCCTGGCAGTTGCTTCGGGAAGATATGAATGGATCGGGCGCATGCTGCGTGCCGCGGTCACGCGTCCACGCGTGGGGCAGATCGGCGTCACCGAGCGGCTGGACCGTTATACCGCCCACCCGATCTGGGGTTTGTTAATCCTGGCCGGGATCCTGGGGCTGGTTTTCTGGCTGACGTTCACGATCGGCAGTCCGCTCCAAGGCTGGCTGGATGAGCAAGTGATGGTCCCGCTGGCCGGCCTGGTTGCAGGTGCGCTGGCCGAGGCGCCGTTCTGGCTGCAAGGCATGCTGGTGGACGGGTTGATCGGCGGGGTTGGCTCCGTGATGACCTTCCTGCCCATCCTGGTGATCTTCTTCGCCGCGTTTGCCCTGCTCGAAGATGTGGGCTACATGGCACGCGCCGCTTACGTGATGGATAATTTCATGCACCTGATGGGATTGCATGGCAAATCGTTCCTGCCGCTATTCCTGGGCTTTGGCTGTAATGTTCCGGCCATCATGGGGACGCGCGTCATCGATTCCTGGCCTGCCCGCCTGCTGACCATCCTGATCGCACCGCTGGTTCCCTGCACGGCGCGCATGGCGGTGGTGGCCTTCATCGCCCCAGCCTTCTTCGGTACAAATGCGATCTGGATATCGTGGGGATTGGTGCTGCTCTCCCTGCTGGTACTCGTTGCAAGCGGGGCGCTGCTCAACAAGATCATTTTCAAAGGCCAGCGTTCGGCCTTCATCATGGAGATGCCGCTTTACCACATCCCCAATGCCCGCACCATCGGCCTGCTGGTCTGGCAGCGCTCGGTCGCCTTCGTCAAGAAAGCCGGGACGGCCATCCTGGCCATATCCCTGCTGGTATGGGTGCTTTCCTACCTGCCGGACGGCGACCTGAACACCAGCTTCCTGGCGCGCTTCGGCCAGTACCTCTCGCCGGTGGGACGCTGGATGGGCTTCGACTGGCGGCTGACGGTGGCGCTCATCACCAGTTTCCCGGCCAAGGAGAATGTCATCGCCACTCTGGGCGTGCTGTTCGGCAGTTCGCCGGATGCCGGTCTCGCTGCCACACTGGCAGGCACTTTCTCCACCGCGACGGCGCTCTCGTTCCTGGTGGTCACCATGCTCTTCATCCCCTGCATGGCCACTGTGGCCGTGACGAAGCAGGAAACCAACTCCTGGGGCTGGACACTGTTGAGCGTCGGCCTGCTGCTGGCACTTTCGGTGGCTGCCGGGGCAGGTGTTTATCACCTGGCTCTCTGGATTGGATTGTAGCCATGCTCGAAAAACTCCTGGCAGAGATCCGTTCCGGCGGCACATTCGAGACCGGGGTACTGGCCGCCAAACTGGGAACGACTCCCGCGCTGGTGGAGGCCATGCTCGACCATCTCCAGCGCGCCGGTCAACTCCATCCCTACGAAACCTGCGGCGATGCCTGCGGCGGGTGCAGCCTGAAGAAAGAATGCAAAGCACACCCGATAAATGTTGTGCGACTCTGGCAGGGATAAACCCTGTTTGGAAGAAATAAAACAGCACTCACCAATCTGGAGATGAGTGCTGTGTTTATATTCTTGACAAGTATTACTGGATACTTCCTGACAGGTTTACTTGACTTTATCCAGTGGGATTCCCAGTGCTTCTGCCACTCCCTTGCCATAAGCCGGGTCGGCCTTCAGGCAGTTGCCGATGTGGCGGATCTTGATGAATTCGGGCGCGTCGCCCATGGCCCGGGCGGTATTCTCGAACAGCACTTGCTGCTGGGCCTTGTTCATCAAGCGGAAAAGTTTTCCTGGCTGGGTGTAATAATCGAAATCATCCTTCCAGCGAAACAAACAGGATTACGCTTCGGTCAAGCGAGGTCGAAACGATCCAGGATCATGACCTTGTTCCACACCGCGACAAAATCGTGCAGGAACTTCTCCTGGGAATCCGCACACGCGTAAACCTCCGCCAGGGCCCGCAGTTGGGAATTCGAACCGAAGATCAGGTCGACACGGGTGCCGATCCACTTGATTTCGCCCGTTGCGCGGTCACGACCTTCGAATACATCACCATCTTCCGATGTGGCCTTCCACACTGTGCTCATATCCAGCAGATTCATGAAGAAATCATTGGTGAGCGCCTCCGGCCGTTTGGTGAAGACGCCGTGCTGGGACCCTCCGAGGTTGGCATTCAAGACTCGCATCCCCCCCACGAGAACTGTCATCTCAGGAGCGGTCAGGGTCAGCAATTGCGCCCGGTCGATCAGCATTTCCTCAGCCGATATAGCATAACGGGCCTTCTGGTAGTTGCGGAAGCCGTCCGCCTTCGGCTCGAGCACAGCAAAAGAAGCCACATCGGTTTGCTCCTGTGAGGCGTCCATGCGTCCCGGCATGAAGGGAACCGTCACCCCGTAACCGGCATTCTTTGCCGCCTGCTCGACACCCGCACAACCGGCCAGAACGATCAGGTCAGCCAGTGAAACTTTCTTGCCATCGGACTGCGCGCTGTTGAACGCGTCCTGGATGCCCTCCAGAGTTTTTAGAACCTTCGCCAGCTGGGCGGGTTGGTTGACTTCCCAATCCTTCTGCGGTGCCAGGCGAATACGGGCACCGTTCGCACCGCCGCGCTTGTCGGAGCCGCGGAAGGTGGAGGCCGAGGCCCAGGCGGTCGAAACCAGCTCCTGGATGGACAGGCCGGAGGCCAGGATCTTGCTCTTGAGGGCGGCAATATTCTTTGCATCAATCAGTTTGTGATCGACGGCGGGGATGGGGTCCTGCCAGATGAGTACTTCAGCCGGAACCTCCGGGCCGAGATACCGTGCGCGTGGACCCATATCGCGGTGCGTCAGCTTGAACCATGCCCGGGCGAAGGCGTCTGCGAATTCAGCGGGGTTCTCGAGGTAGCGCCGCGCGATTTTTTCATAAGCAGGATCAAACTTGAGAGAAAGGTCGGCAGTCGTCATCATCGGGCGATGTTTCTTGGTTGGATCATGCGCATCTACTACCATATCCTCTTCATCAACATCCTTTGCAAGCCATATATAAGCTCCTGCAGGACTTTTTAGCAGTTCCCACTCGTATTTGAACAGCACCTTCAGATAGCCCATATCCCATTGGGTCGGTTTCGGCTTCCAGGCGCCTTCGATGCCGCTGGAGATCGTATCGCCACCCTTGCCACTGCCGAAACTGCTCTTCCAGCCCAATCCCTGCTCCTCGATGCCAGCGGCTTCCGGCTCAGGACCTACATGGGATGCAGGGCCGGCACCGTGGGCTTTGCCGAAGGTGTGTCCACCTGCAATCAGAGCAACAGTTTCCTCGTCATTCATGGCCATGCGCGCGAAGGTCTCGCGAACATCATGTCCGGAAGCTGCCGGAATAGGTTCTCCATTTGGGCCTTCAGGGTTGACGTAGATCAGGCCCATCTGCACCGCGGCCAGCGGGTTCTCGAGATCCCGCTCTCCGGAATAGCGCTTGTCGCCGCCCAGCCAGGTTTCCTCGGCGCCCCAATAGACATCCTGATCCGGTTCCCAGACATCCTCGCGACCGCCGCCGAAACCAAAGGTTTTGAACCCCATTGTTTCCAGGGCGACATTACCAGCCAGGATCATCAGGTCGGCCCAGGAAATCTTCCGGCCGTACTTCTGCTTGACCGGCCAGAGCAGGCGCCGCGCCTTGTCCAGGCTGACGTTATCGGGCCAACTGTTGAGCGGCGCGAAGCGTTGCTGGCCCCTGCCGCCGCCACCGCGGCCATCGCCGGTGCGGTAAGTTCCGGCGCTGTGCCACGCCATGCGGATCATCAGGCCGCCGTAGTGACCCCAGTCGGCCGGCCACCAATCCTGCGAGTCGGTCATCAGCGCCGCGAGATCTTTCTTCACGGCTGCCAGGTCGAGACTCTTGAACTCCTTACCATAATTGAAATCCTCACCCATCGGATTGGACTTGGAGGAATGCTGGTGCAAAATCTCCAGTTTCAACCGATTCGGCCACCAATCCTGGTTTGTTGTACCACCGCCGACAGAGTGTTTGTGAACCGGGCACTTGCTCTCTTCGCTCATCGTATTTTCTCCTTCTTGTTGTGTGAATTTCATGCCAGCGTAACATTATTACGCTGCCCATCATTTCAATGAAAAAGCCAGGGTTATGTGATGTGATATATCGCTTATCTGACAGTCGTTTGTTGTTTGTCGAAAAATTGTGTAAATTTCCCTGGGGAATCACCTCCTCATAATCATTCCTAAAAGATAATTATTCTCCAGTAGTACGTAAAAAAAGATAGCTCATTGGCTGTTTCGTTTGCAATCGGGGCAAAGGCCATAGAAAGTGATTTGAGGGCGAACGATCTGGTATCCTGAACTCTCCTCCAACTTCCTGATGGAAGGAAGATCAAACTCCAATTTCCCATCTACGATCTTATTGCACTGCGTACAGATCAAGTGAGGATGAGGATCCGGCCGGTTGCCATCGTAGTGGCTGTCATCCCGCAGGTCGATCTCCAATACCTGGCCCATATCCTTGAGCAGGGCCAGGGTTTTATAGACAGTCGCCGGACTCATGGTGGGGAACTGGTTCCTGACCTTGGCATACAGTTGGGCCGCACTGGGATGCCCTTCGCTCCTGGCAATCAACCGTACCAGCTCGACCCGTTGGGGGGTCAGCCGGAAATCGCGTTCTTTTAGCGCAGTGATCAGTTCATCGAATCGAGCTTTTGAATCTGCCATGGTTTGTTGATATTATATCTTTTTAGAGAATAATTATCCGTAAGTATACTCGATTGCAATAGAAAATACAAGAAACGTTCTGGAGATTCAGCTCATAATCCTTGTAGGAGTTACGCAGTTGCGAAGGATTCGGGGGTGGGGGGGGGGGGGGGG
>JBFYSM010000571.1:0-4854 GCA_041301605.1 Chloroflexota bacterium
CCCCCCCCCCCCCCCCACCCCCCATCTTCCCCTATTTATTGAGAAGTTACGATTGTTTTCGTATTTCTACGAGAGTGCTTCGAGAGCATTTTGGGCAGCCGCCCTGGCAGCAAATTGCTTACTCGAACCAGAGCCCTGGCCAACGACTTTCCCATCAACTGTTACCTGGACTTCGAATAAGCGGGCATGATCAGGGCCAATCGCCCTTGTCGTTACATAATGAGGAATACCCAACGCTTGCGCCTGTGACCACTCCTGCAAGCGGCTCTTGGGATCATGAAAGTCTGGCTGGATCTCCACTGCGGTAACTGCTTTTTCGAACAGGGGACGAATGAAATCCTGTACACCTTGAACACCTGCCTGTAAATACAATGCCCCAACAACCGCTTCAAAGGTAGCACACAACAAGACATCACGCGTGCGGCCGCCAGCCTGGTCTTCACCATGCCCAAGTCGCATGGCATTCCCCAATTGTAATTGACGCGCGAAATCAGCCAATTGTTCGGTGCGCACAAGCGCTGATCGCATGCGGGTCAACATACCTTCTGCCATTTCGGGGTAATGGTTATAGAGCCAGGCGCCCACCACAAAGTCCAGAACAGCGTCGCCCAGGAATTCCAGGCGCTCGTTGTCCTCCAGAACTTCAGGATGTTCGTTGATGTAAGAACGATGGGTAAGGGCGCGGGTCAGCACGAAAATATCCTTGATAGGCAACCCCAGCCGCTGAGCCAATCCCGCGGGGGATTCAATGGCCTCCCCTTCCGGGTTATGAAACATAACAGCACCTCCCGGAACTCAGGGGCCGCCAGCCGCCTCACATTGTCAAGCAGCTGGCGGTCCATGCGTTCACAACATATATTCGAGCGCACACGATTGTAACCGGTTTTGAACAGGATGACCACCTCTATGATAGAATTCAAACATCCCCATCAATTTCCAGGAGAACTGATGAACAACCAACCATCGAAGGAAACCGCATTCTTGCATAAATCCGAGATAGGCCTCGGAGCCTGGCAGTGGGGTGACCGGTTCATCTGGCATTATGGGCGCAGCCACACCGCGGCGGATGCTGAGGCAGCATTCCACGCATCCATCAATGCTGGAGTTAACCTGATCGACACAGCCGAGGTATATGGCAACGGAAATTCCGAGCGCCTCACCGGGCAATTTATCCAAAATACTGATAAGCCTGTTCTGGTTGCAACAAAATTTTTTCCCTTCCCCTGGCGAATCCGCAAACAAGGCCTGTTCCGTGCCCTGAAGAACAGTCTCGAACGTTTAAGCCTGGAAAAGGTTGACCTCTATCAGATCCATTGGCCTCCTGTAACATCATCCATCGAGCTTTTGGCCGAAGCCATGGTAGAGATCGTTAAGGCCGGCCTGACTCGTGCGGTAGGCGTTTCGAATTTCGACAAGAGCCAGATGCAGCGCGTCTATTCGGTTCTTTCCCACCATGATATCCCCCTGGCATCCAACCAGGTTCAATATCACTTGCTGGATCGGCGCATCGAAAAAAGTGGCCTTCTTGCTCGCTGCCAGGAATTGGGGATCCGGGTGATCGCCTATTCCCCGTTGGCAAAAGGCATGCTGACAGGAAAGTTCACCCCACGCAATCCACCGCCCACTGTACGCGCGCGAGAATATTCTTGGGCATTGGATAAAATCGAACCACTCATCAACCTGATGCGCGAAATTGGACAAGAACAGCAGGGGAAGACCCCCGCCCAGGTTGCCTTGAATTGGTTGATTTGTAAAGGTACATTGCCAATTCCAGGCGCCAAGAATGCCTCTCAGGCTGAACAGAACGCTGCATCTGCTGGGTGGCGATTGACTCCTGAGCAGGTGACAGAACTCGACGAAGCCAGCGACAAAATTGCAAGGTAAAAAAATCCCGAAGTTTTGCCTTGGGATTTTTTAAGCTCTTTGGGAATCTCCGTGAAGAGGGGGATGATATGGGGATGTTGGGCGGGCTTCGCCTGCCCAACATCCCCTTTTTCCTGCCTCACTACGCTAATTCCCAAAGAACTTTTTTTTCACTTGAGAATCTGGAATAAATTACTGTAATCATCCGTCCACAGGCGGATGGGGGTGAAAAAACCTTCCATGAAATCTGCCTGGCTTGCAAGTGCTGGGTTTGTTAACAGTGTCGGATCGCGCGCCATCAACACCCACAAGGAAGGGGCAGAAACAAGCGATTCGTCCTTGGTGTATTTCTGGATCACAACCGTCCGGAGATTGTAATATTGGCCTATCTTCCACAAAACAGGTTGAAGATCCAGGTGCTGGTTTGTGATATTGGCAGCAATGAGGCCATCTGGAACGAGATGCTCCAAGTAAACCGCAAAGGACTCTTTCGTCACCAGATGGACCGGGATGGCATCACTGCTGAAAGTGTCGATCACCAGGATATCGTATGCCTGAGGAATGCCTGCGGCCAATTCCTTTTCAAGAGAAAGGCGTGCATCTCCAAGGATAACATCCACCTGGGCCTGACTGTCGGTGAGAAAGGAAAAGTACCCGCCATCCCCCGTTGCCAGGTCCACAACGATCGGGTTGATTTCATAGAACCGGTATACATCACCGGGTAGGCCGTAGGCAGCTAATGTCCCAGCGCCCAAACCCAGAATACCGACGCGTAACCCATCTCCATAACGCGGGTGGTTACGGATAGCCAGACCAACGCCGCTTCCCTCCCAAAAATAGCCGGTAGGTGTATCCCGGATTTCAGGATCGAGGAATTGGAAACCGTGCATGGTCACACCATGAACAAGCGCATACGCAGGTTGACCACTGCGTTCTTCACCTATCTCATTGACACGTATGATCCCGTAAAAATTCCTCGCTGTATAAAGGTCCTTTGAGTAGTAACCCTTCATGTAGTAGCCAACGAACAACACCATCGACAATGCCATTGCCCCGATTAGAACATCAAGAACGAATCGTGCCCGGCGCAGCAACCGTTCCGTTGGACGAATGAAGGTCAGCGCCGCAAGCAACAACCACACCAGGGCAATCCCTATATACAGCTCCCAGTAACCCTTGAAGATATAAGGAGCGACCAGGTTGACGAAGATTCCACCCAATGCTCCGCCGATCGACACCATCAAGTAGAACCTTGTCAGGTGCACCGGTTGCGGTCGCAGGCGATACATCTCGCCATGACAAACCATCGTGACCGCGAACAACAGCAAGTTGTATAAAGCAATCTGAATAATGAAGTGAGTCAACGGCTCATACACCAGGAAGATCAAGCCCACCGTACCGATCAGGAGCAGGCCGGCAAACAATGGACGAAAATACCAGCGTTCGCCCGAAAAGGTGATGATGAACGAAAGAAGATAAATGGTTAGTGGCAATACCCACAAGAATGGGATGACTGCCACTTCCTGAGTGGTCTGGTTGGTGATTGCCAATAGCAGCACGGAAGCCAAGCCACTGAGCACGATCCACAGGATTTGTACTCCCGTGGATGGACGCGCCTGACCAGCCGGTTGTGATTTCTGCTGCACTGGAACAGAATCTGCGACCGTTGTTTTTTGCCGTGCGGAACGGACCGCCCCGTAACCTGCCAGCAGCGCAAAAAGCACGTACCCGCCCGACCAAATCCACCCCTGCCAGCGCAGGGTGAGTAGAGGCTCAATCAAAACCGGATAGCTCACCAGCGCCAGGAACGAACCGACATTGGAAAGTGCGTACAGTCGATAAGGCGACTTGCCTTCAAACACACGGCTGAACCAGGCCTGCATCAGTGGGCTGTTGGTGGAAAGCACGAAATATGGCAAACCGACAGATACAATCAGCAACTTGAAAATATTCAGGATCGGGAGTTCAACTCCGGCTGGCTTCCAGGATGCATCCGGGGTGATGGGGGATGGCCAGAAAATCCCTATCCCGACAAGCAGCAACACCGAAATCGCCAATAGTACAACATGCACAATTCCCTGCTTTCGGGCGCGAACACGCCCAATCAGCCCATAAGCGTAGGCATAGCCACCCGTCAGCAGTACCTGGAAGAACAGCATCACCGTTGACCAGACGGCCGGAGTCCCCCCAAACCAGGGCAGGATCAACTTGCCAATCATCGGTTGCACCTGGAACAACAAGAACGCTGAGAAGAAGATGCTGAGTGCAAAATAGATCATGGCGTCACCTTTCGGCCAATTCTATCATTACCAATTAATGAATCGACATTACAATTACGCAACCTCATAACAAGGAAGCTTCAATGAAAATCCAACGCGTCTTCATCGTGGGAGGAACCGGGTTCCTTGGTTACCATGCCACACAGGAGTTCGTAAAAAGAGGCTGGCAGGTGACAGCCTTGGGATTGCCTCCCGGCCCACCCTTGAACCTGTACCCGGATAGCGTAGAAGTCACCATCCAAGATATTGAGCATATTGATAACAAGGAATTGCTTCAACTCCTGCAAGGCCATGATGCAGTGGTGTTTGCTGCTGGCATGGATGACCGCTATACCCCCAAGAAACCAGCCTACCCCGCCTTCTACCGCGCCAACGTGGAAGTTCCGCGCCGCCTGCTGACCCTGGCAGTACAAGCGGGAATCCGACGCGCGGTGATCTTGGGTTCATATTTTGCCTATTTCAACCGAACCTGGCCTGAAATGGAACTAGCCAAACATCATCCCTATATCCGCAGCCGCGTGGAACAGGAACGGGAACTAACATCCATCCCCGGTATGGAAACCTGTGTGCTCGAACTCCCCTACATCTTCGGAAACATGCCTGTGCCAGGTTGGAAACCGCTCTGGACTCCACTGATCAAGTATCTTCGCATGTCACCTGTCATCCTCTACATGACAGGCGGCTCAGCCTGTGTAACAGCGAGCACGGTCGG
>JBFYSM010000572.1:0-2526 GCA_041301605.1 Chloroflexota bacterium
CCCGCGTCACCGCATCGAGCATTCCGTCTTGAACACGGAGGAGGCCATCCAGCGCCAAAAGGACCTGGGCGTGACCATCTCCGTCCAGCCGCAGATGATCCGCGCCTTCGGGGACGGGGCCGAGCGCATCTGGGGCAGCGAGCGCCTGCAGAAGATGATCCCCACCCGCACCTGGCTGGATATGGGGATTCCGCTGGCGCTCAGTTCGGATGCCCCATCCATGCCGTGGTGGGAGCCGCAAGCCACCCTGGCAGGCAGCCTGCTTCGCCTCACGATGAGCAACAAACCGGTCAGCCCGGAGCAGGCCATGACCATCGAAGAAGCCATGTACGCCCATACCATGGGCGGCGCCTACGCTGACTTCGCCGAGAACAAGAAAGGTTCGCTGGAACCGGGTAAATTCGCCGATCTGGCCGTCTGGCACGATAATCCCTACAGCGTCAAACCCGCAGACCTCCTCGACCTGACCATCGACCTGACCATGATTGGAGGCAAGGTCGTTCATCAAGTTTGAGGTACATCGGCGCTCTTTGCCGGGGCGGGAGCGGTGGTTGAGTGGCCCGCTGTTCTTTAAGAACGCTCCATCCCGACTCTATGGTCTATTGCGTGGGGGGAGATAATTGTTTATACTGTTGCCAGTGAGTATCCCTGATGACAGGTTCACAAGACAAGAGGAGGTCGTTATGATTTCATTGCATGACAAAGACTCGGGTCGATTGATTGGAACGATCAGTGAATTGCAACTCCAATTCTTGGTTGACGAACTGGAGGAAGAGGGAGTGGATGACCAGGATTATGCCATTACACCCCTCCTCCTTGACTTATGGGATAAGGAGAAAAAGCACCCGGAGCTTGTTGCGTTGCTGCGGAACGCCCTTGGTAATCGGGATGAAATGAATTTGGCTTGGGAGAGCGGATAATTATCGTTAATCGACAGGAGACGTAGGCGAATGACGAATCGCGAGCAACTTGAGATTTTGAAACGAGGGGTCAGGGTCTGGAATGCGTGGCGGGGCGAAAATCCGGCTGTGGAGGTCGATCTCAGCGGGGCAGACCTGTATGGTGCTGATCTCAGCCGGGCAAACCTGAACTGGGCCAACCTCGAGCGGGCTTTTCTCGAAAAAGCCGATCTCGACCGGGCCGATCTCATGCGTGCCAACCTCAGCCAGGCCAACCTGATCGATACCAATCTCTTTGCGGCCAACCTTACCGGCGCCAATCTCAACCGGGCCAATCTCTTTGGGGCCAATCTCATCGGAGCCGATCTCAGTTCGGCGGATATGACTGCATCGACCCTCGCCAACGCCGTATTGACCAGTGCCAGGATCGATAAGGCAAAAGTGTCCGGGAGCTGGGTGTACGCCGTCAATGTGCGGGACCTGGAAGGTGAATTCGAAGAGCAAAAGGATTTGATCATTACGCATCGAGGGCAACCGACCATTACAGTAGACAATATTAAAGTGGCGCAATTCGTCTATCTGATCCTGAATAATGAAGAAATCCGGGATGCGATCAACACCCTCACATCGAAAACTGTCCTTATCCTGGGTCGCTTTGAACCCCCGGAACGAAAGGAAATATTGGAGGCACTGAAAAATGGCCTGCGCGCATATAACCTGGTGCCGATTGTCTTCGAGTTCGAACGCCCGGCGGAGAAGGATTTCACAAAAACGATCAAGACACTGGCCGGCTTATCCTATTTTGTGATCATGGATATTACCAATCCTCAATCAGCTCCCCTTGAGTTGCAGGCGAAATTACCGGATTGCCAAATCCCTTGTGTGCCCATCATTCAGGAAGGGGAACGGCCTTTCCCGATGATGGTTAAAATGCAAAAAAAATATCCCTGGGTACTGGATACGGTGTTCTATCGTTCGGCAGAAACGCTCATCGAAGCACTGAAACCAGCGATTATCGATCCCGCAATAAAAAAGCATAATAAACTGAAGTTCAACGAGGCGATCGAACAAAGGATACGATCGACGAAGGATCTGATGGATAAAGGTAAAATATGAAAACCAGAACGGAGAAAATGACATGAGAGTTATCCTGATGATCCTGCTGATTATCCTGGCTGCGTTCGTTGTTTTGGCAGTCGGTGGCGGCCTGTTGGCCTTGCTGGCTTTTGGGCTTGGGCGGTTGTTGAACCTGCTCATGCAGATCGAGCCGTTCCAGGCAACCATCATCAGCCTGGTAAGCATCTGTATCTTTGGGATCCTGGCCGAGCGGGCCTGGCGTGTTGTAGCAAACCCGCCGGCCCCGGTCGATGAGGATTTCGATTACGATGATGATGAATTCTTTGATGACGACGAAGAAGATGATGATGAACCGCTTGTCTACCCTGGCGTACCGCGCTGGCGACAGCCGTTGAAGAATATAGATTTTTCGAACGCCAGGCCGGAGGACCGTTGTCCCTGTGGCAGTGGGCGCAAATATAAGAACTGTCATGGCATGAAGAAGAATTAGATGCTGTTCAAGTAACTTCTCAATAAATAGGAGAAGATGGGGGGTGGGGGGGGGGGGGGG
>JBFYSM010000576.1:0-10284 GCA_041301605.1 Chloroflexota bacterium
CCCCCCCCCCCCCCACCACCCCCATATCTTCCCCCCTCTTCACGGAGATTCCCAAAGAGCAATTATGGCAGTATTATCGTGTAAGTGGGTTGGGAAGTCAATTTATTGGTATACCATCATGATTTCACCGCTGATTGTGTCGACTGCGTAAACCTGGGTATCCAGGATGAAGTAAACCATCTGGTTCCACCAGCCGACCACCGTGGGAACGGAGTAGAATTCGCTGCCATCGTTCTCGAGCGGTACTGCGATCTCGCTCGTTTTTGAGCCATCCGCCGGGTTGATCGTGGTCAGCACCAATTGGTTCGGAACAGCCTGGAAATCGAGCAGGAGCAGCCCGGTGGGAGCCAGGCGCCAGGCCCAGCCGGATTCATCTTCATCCACCAGGCCAACCAGTTCGTTGGGCGGGTCCAGGGGTTTGGTATTCTCCAATTCCAGCGACCATTTCTTGCTGCCTGAACCGGCATCCACTCCCCACAGTTCGAAGCGTTCCGTGCCGCGCGTCCGGCGGGCGCGGGCGATCAGGGTATCGCCGGATACCGCCAGCGGCATGAATTCGTAGTCATCGTTCGATAGCAGGGTTCGCACCGTTCCGCTGACTTTATCCACCGCCAGCAATTGGCTTCCACTTTGGAAGTAAATGGCCGAATTTGTGAGGATGCCATTGAAGCCATAGGGCGTAAAGCTGAACCCATCTTCGACCGGCGTTTGCCAGCTCACCTCGCCAGTGGATACGTCAATGCGCTGGATACAGCCATTGAATGTGCCATAGAACAGGTACAGGCTGTTTTGACCGGGGTCATAAAGGATGCCAGAATAGGTATCCAGGGTTTCAGATGAGTATTCGCGGATCTGGCAGGTGGGGGTCATGAGCGACTCTTCCCGGCCATCGAGGGGTTTCAGGAATACCAGGCTGTAGGTGTAATCATCGCCCAGGTAATCCATCACGACGATCTGATCGTTCATCAGGCGGATCTGGCGATCGTACCCGGACAGCAGCCGGCTCCAGGCCAGTTGGCCGGTTTGGGCGTCATAGGCTTGCAGCGAACGGTCGAGCGTTATCGTCACCACCCGCCCGGCGGTAAGCGCCAGGCTGTTTTCCTCATACTCAAGCCGGTCGGGCATCTCGACCTGCCAGGCCAGGCTGCCATCGGATGCATGATAGGCGAAGAGATCCATTTCACTGGCGGCATAAACGAGATTCCCATCGGTGACGATATGATCGGCAAAACCATCGCCGGGCAGGGGCTCGGCCTGCCAGGCCAGCTTGCCGTTCGATGTACCCACCCGGGCAAACAGGCGCTTCTCAGTGTTGACATTGTAGAAAAGCGAAACCACATCCGGCGGGGCGTCACTTTCGGCAGGCAGGAGTACAGCGGTATCCATAGCCACCATGCGGGGCACGAAGGGCCCCCCGGGCTGGGAAAAGGCAAAACCGAGAATGACGCCCACAATGAGCAGGATGGCAGCCGTAATCCCGCAGCCAAGGAATGCTCCAGTGGTTGCAGTTGCAGCGGCTGCCTTCACAACCGGTTTGATCGGCGCTTCGATGATCACCGGCCTGGGTGGGGCGGAAACGTGCACATCCTCGATGATGATTTCCGGTGGCTTTTCTTCCTTAAATCCTTCGATCAGCGTGACATGGTTGCAGAATTTGCATCGGACCGTGGCGCTCTTGCCATCGTAATCGAGCGGCGCGCCGCAACTCGGACAGTCCAGTGTGCGGGGAATTTTCTCGGCCATGTACTGGCGTCCTTATCGTTTGATACCCAGGGCGGCATCCAGTTTGGCGGTGTTGAAATCGACGATAACCTGGCCCTGGATGTTGAAGGTGGGGGTAGTCTCGTTGCCATTGGCCCAACCGCGCACGCGGGCGGCGGCTTCGCGGTCACGGGTGATATCGATTTCCACGAATTCGATTCCGTTCTGTGCAAAGTACAGGCGCGCCCGCCGGCAACCAGGGCACCAGGAGGTGCAGTACATGACCACATCGGCATCCGGTTCGGGAGCCGGGGGTGCAGCCGGGTGGCTGGCCGCGTAAGCGGCGGCCGCCTCGGGGTCGATCCCGCCCAGGACGCGGAACAGTTCATCGTTGCTGGGTTGTTCATCGATGTCGTGCACATCCACATAGCGGATGATGCCGCGTTTATCAATGACGAAGATGGCGCGTTCGGATTTGCCATCCTTGCGCAGCACGCCGTATTTCTTCGATACCGCGCCGTGCGGGTAGAAGTCGCTCAGGAGCGGGTAAGTGATGCCGCCCAGGCTTTCGGCCCAGGCTGTCAGGCAGGGAACGCTATCCACGCTGAGACCCAGCACCTGGGTCTGCATCCCTTCGAACCGGTCCCGCAGGGCCTGGTAGGAAGGGATCTGCGCCGTTCAGACTGGCGTCCAGGCCAGCGGGAAGAAGGCCAGGACAACGTTCTTGCCTCGGTAATCGCGCAGGCGGATTTCCTTGCTGGTATGGTCTTTCAGGGTGAAATCGGGGGCTTGTTTCCCAACGCGAGGCGGCATGGTTGTTCTCCTTGTCAGGCCAAGTGTATCATATCCAAAACCAGAAAAGGGCAGTGGATCGGTCAACAGGATAACTATGCCACGGAGCCGATGATCAAAAAGGCAAAGACGGGGATATCCGCAATGAAGTGGATCAGCCATGTTCGGGAGAATCCTTCTGTTTCAAGCATGGCCTTCCCCATGAACCAGCCCAGGAAGCCGGTCATGAACAGGGTGGGCAGGGTGGCCAGGGGCACGCCGCCTGCATAATGGGCCAATCCGAAGAAGATAGCGTTCATCGCCAGGGCCTGGTTTTTCCCGATGACTGGATATAAAGGTGACAGCAACGAAGACCGGTAACTGATCTCTTCGCTGATCGCATTCGTGGCCGCATAAACAAACGCCAGGGGCAGGAGCGGTAACGCCTTGACCAACACTGCCCTGGAAGGCTGGTTGGAGAGCCAGAGGACAGCCAGCATGATGACCGCCGCGCAAATGCCGACGATGGGCGCCAGGCTTCTCCAGGGGAATGGTTCCTTCATCCCCAGCCAATGCACCGGTTCCGCGTCTGCATCCGCCTCTCCCCGAACGAGGAAGAAATCCTTCCGGCGGCGGAAGAACAGGAACAGGGCGGCGATGGTCAACAGGGCGAGCGCCAGTTTCATGAGTTGGAGCCCGGTCATTCCGACCGCCCAGGGAACCTGTTCTGTCCATGTGAGCCAGGAGTCGAGAGTCATGATCCAGGTGAATACCCACCACAATAAGATGCAGATGAGCAGGAGAGTAAAGTAAGTCCGCAACGGACGCAATCCCTTCCAAACCCAGCCCAGAACGATGATGATCACCAGAGCAATGGCTTTCAGCCAGAACAACCAGGCTGGCGTATCTCCAATGAGCTGGTTCCAGATCATATCCGGCAGCATGGATGCAAAGAGGGTAAATATCCAGGCAAAGGCGATCAAAATCCTTGAAGCACGAGTGGCAGTAGGTGTATCGTTGCTCATTCTGGGCTCCTGCAGGGATTGTTAATTGGAGAATTTCATCCATTTCAAGTATAGCACAAGGGTCTTCCACCAAAGGTATAATCCATAACATCACACAACCCTTGCTATGAGTAGCGATTTATGACGGACGACATTGCTGATAATACCGCGATTCAACAGAAAATCGAGCAGGATTATCGCTGGAATTTCCTGGTCAACTCCCTGGATGGGGCCAGCTTCTGGTTCGGGATGAGCTTTTTCTCATCCACGATCATCCTGCCCTTGTTTGTCAGCCATTTTACCGAAAATCCCCTGGTGATCGGCCTGATCTCCTTCCTTGGCTGGGGGGGTGTCTTCCTGCCGCAGCTATTTACGGCCAACATGGTCGAGCGCGCCCCTCTCAAGAAATTTTTCCCGGTGACGCTCGGCTTCTACCTCGAGCGCCTGCCTCTTTTGTTGCTCGCCCCAATGATCTACTTCCTGGCGACCAGCCAGCCAACCTTGACCCTAATCCTGTTCTTTGTGTTGTATACCTGGCACAACGTTGGGGCCGGCGTGATCATCGTCGGCTGGCAGGATATGATTGCCAAGATCATCCCGGTGGATAAGCGCGGGCGGTTCTTTGGCATCACCAATTTCGTCGGCAATGGTTCCGGCATCCTGGGTGCGCTGGCTGTGCCTTTCGTTATCGAAAAGTACACCTTTCCCCTGGGATACGCGCTTTCTTTTGCAGTTGCTGGCGCACTGATCTTCCTTTCATGGGTGTTCTTATCACTCACACGTGAACCTGCGATCTATAGCAACAAACCCTCTGTTTCGCAACTGGATTATTTCCGTTCCCTGCCGGATATCCTGCGCCGTGATCGCAACTTCCGCGCCTACCTGCTGGCGCAGATCATCTTTTCATTGAGCGGGATGGCCACCGGCTTCCTGGTGGTGTATGCCGTGCAGGCCTGGGATCTGCCGGATGCGGAAGCCAGCGGGTTTATGATCGCCTTGCAGATCGGCCTGGCCCTTTCGAACCTGTTGTTCGGCTTCCTTGCAGACCGTAAAGGCCATAAACTAAGCCTGGAGATCTGCATGCTATTAAGCATCCTGACGCTTGTTCTGGCGATTCTGGCTCCCAGCCCGTGGTGGTTTTTCGCCGTCTTTTTCTTGCGCGGGGCCGTCAACGCCGGTACCTTTATCTCTGGCATTTCCATTGTCTATGAATTTACGGAACCGGAAAACCGCCCCACCTACATCGGCCTTGCCAATACCATTCCGGGTATCGTGGCATCCCTGGCACCGATGATCGGTGGTTGGCTGGCTGGAGCCATGGGTTACCGGGAGATGTTCATTCTTTCTGCCATCATCGGGGCAATCAGTTGGGTGTTGCTGCGTTTTGGGGTGCACGAACCTCGTAAAATGAAAACTTCGACCCAAAGGTTATAATACGCATATGCCAAAAACCCACTCTCGTTACGTCTGCCAGCAGTGCGGGCGCGTCTCCGCCGGTTTCATGGGGAAGTGTCCGCAGTGCGGTTCGTTCAATTCGATGGTCGAGGAGATCGTCAGTGATGCCCCGGTTGGAAAATCCACTGGCCGCGGCCTCGGAGGCCGGTCCGCGCCGCGCCGCATCGGCGAGGTCAGCGGGGATGCCGAGGAACGCATCCCCCTGCCGATCGGAGAGTTTGCCCGCGCCCTGGGCGGCGGGATCGTCCCCGGCTCGATCGTGCTGGTCGGCGGCGACCCCGGCATCGGCAAGTCCACGTTGATGATGCAACTGGCGATGGAGATGGGGAACAAGTTGAAGGTGCTGTACGTTTCGGGCGAAGAGTCCGAGCGGCAGATCAAGATGCGGGCTGTGCGCCTGTCCGGCAAGGAGACCGCCCTGCCAGCCAGCCTGTACCTGGTCACCGAGACCAACCTGGATGCGATCCTCGAGCACGTTGCGGCGGTCAAGCCGGACCTGTTGATCGTGGATTCCATCCAGACCGTCTACCTCCCGGAATTGGAATCGGCGGCCGGCTCGGTCTCGCAGGTGCGCGAGTCGGCCAACCGGTTGCGCGAGCTGGCCAAGTCATCCGGCCCGGCGGTGTTCATCATCGGGCATGTGACCAAGGAAGGCACGATTGCCGGGCCGCGCGTCCTGGAGCACATCGTGGACACGGTGCTCTACCTGGAGGGCGACCGCTTCCAGACCTACCGCCTGCTGCGTTCGGTCAAGAACCGTTTCGGGGCCACCGCCGAGGTGGGTGTCTTCGAGATGGTCGAGCGCGGGCTGGTGGAAGTGACCAATCCATCCGAAGCCTTCCTGGCCGAGCGGATGGTCAACGCGGCCGGTTCGGCAATTGCCGTGACGATGGAAGGCACCCGCCCGCTGCTGGTGGAGGTGCAAGGGTTGACCAGCCCGGCCCAGTTCGGCAATGCCCGGCGCACGCCCAACGGGGTGGATTACAACCGGCTGCTGATGCTGGTGGCCGTGCTGACCCGCCGGATGGGCCTACGGCTGGCCGAAGCGGATGTGTTCGTCAATGTGGTGGGCGGCTTGAAGATCGAAGAACCCGCCGCCGATCTGGCGATTGCTGCCGCAGTAGCCTCCTCCATGCGCGACCTGCCGGTGCGGGCCGATACGGTGCTGATCGGGGAGGTGGGCCTGGCCGGTGAGCTGCGCATGCCCGGGCAGATGCCGGTGCGCCTGCGCGAGGCAGCCAAGCTGGGATTCAAAACCGCCATCGTCCCCAAGCGCCTGCGCAAGGGCGAACCCTGGCCGCAGGGGATCGAGATCGTCGAGGTGCGCTCGGTCTCCCAGGCATTGGAAACTGCTTTTGGGATCCAACGAGAGGCGCCGAAGGGGAGGAAAATGGCTGAAACATAACTCGAGTTTGTTCCTCAAGAAGAGTATAATCCCTATATGCCCAACAGCCTCAACTTGGCAAAAGCGCACGCTCTTGTAAAAAAACGGCAAGTTATCTGGAGAAGACATGCCCTTGAACGCTTGCTGGAAAGAGGCTTGACCCGCTCAATCATTCTTGATGCAATATTGACCGGCGAAATAATCGAAGATTATTCAGCCGACCGACCAGTTCCAAGCGGGTTGGTTTTGGGATGGCAAAGTAACCGTCCTATCCATGTAGTCATTGCCATTGAAAATGACAACAAGCTTGCGATTATTACAGCCTATGAACCAACACCCGAACACTTCGAATCGGATTTTCGTACTCGGAGAAAACCATGACCAGTAAAACGACAATCTGTCCCATCTGCGGCGGGATGAAACGCGCCGGAAAAACCACTTTCACTGTTGACCTGGGTTTCGGTGTAATCGTGGTTCGCGATGTACCCGCGCTGGTGTGCGAACAGTGCGAAGCCGACTGGATTGACGACCGCACCGCTGCCCGGCTGGAAATGCTGGTCAACGAAGCACGCCAACAACGGCGGCTGGTAGAAGTCACTGCATATCAATCAGCATCGTAATCGCTCATCTTTGCGAGGGGAGAAAAGTGGCGAAATGAAAATACCCCTGCGTGCAACGAACATCAAACCAGATAATGCCACGCTGATTTATTCACTCAACCTATTCAAGAACAAGCGTACTTCTTGGGCACTCAACAGTGCTGCCCTCTTCCTGCTTATTCCCTTTGGAATTCTTTTCTCGTTGTATGTATCGCAGATTCACCCGGGCTACACGTTCGAACTGGTCATTACCTCAGCAAACGGTCTATATGTGTTCCTCTCGCTTATCGGAATCGCAGTGGGACAACTGGTGTTGCATGAACTGGTGCATGGCGCTTTCTTCTGGCTTTTTTCCCGCTCACGCCCGACCTTTGGTTTTCGGGGTTGGTATGCTTTTGCCGGTGCGCCTGGGTGGTTTTTTCCGCGTGGACAATATCTGGTGATTACCCTTGCACCCTTTGTGATTTTATCCGTTCTTGGCCTGATTCTCCTGGCGATTCTTCCCCAGGGAGAAGCATTGATTGCGATTCTGTTTGCTGTGATTTTGAATGCCGCCAGCGCTGTTGGCGATCTGTGGATAACCTTCCTGATCCTCCGCGAGCGTCGGGCTATCCTGATCGAAGATACAGGCGATGGGATGAATTGTTACGCACTCTCCTGACTAAAGAGAACTCCCGCAGCGATGTGTGAACTGCGGGAGTTCGATTTTGGGGTAACCGCTACACAATCCGTTCGAACTTCTCACCCAGCGCATTGCAGACCGGGCAGCGTCCATCGAACGGGCCTTCATGGGTGTATCCACAGACTGGGCAGACATAGTAATCGGTCTCCGGCATTTCCTTGCCGAGCAACTCGGCGGCCTTGCGGTAGAGCGCCTCGTGGATCTTCTCCACTTCCCATGCCCAGCGGAAGGTGCGTGCTGCTGCCTTCTCACCGCTTGCTTCGGCTTCCTCCAGCATGGGCGGGTACATGGAAGCCACCTCGTAGTTCTCGCCTGCCACGGCCTCTTGCAGGTTCTCTGCGGTGGACTTGATCTCACCGGCGGCCTTGAAATGGTTCAGGGCGTGGACCGTCTCGGCATGCGCCGCAGCCCGGAACAGCCTGGCAACCTGCTTGTGGCCTTCTTCATCGGCCTTCCTGGCAAACGCTAGATACTTGCGGTTGGCCTGCGATTCACCCGCGAATGCGGCTTTCAAGTTATCAATGGTTTTCGACATTTCTGCCTCCTTTTGTATATTAAATCACAAATCCTTCCCCGCCCCATCCGCAATTGTTCCCCTTCGCATGTGACAACCATCCTGCTTTTGCAGGTATAATCCTCCCACAACTGGAGTTGGATATGACCATCCTGGATACCCCCATCATCTCCCGCATCCGCCGCAACCATGGACTGGAACACGCCACCATCACGCTCCTCTCCCGGCGCTTCCCGAATCGACCGTTGGCCGGTCTCTCGGACCCGAACGGTTTCTACCTCTTTGGGGATGTTCCCAGCGCCGATGTGCGCGAGGCAGTCACCCATGCCCTGACGCGACTCAACAATGGGGAACGTTACCTGGCCATCCATCCCAACTGTGGGACGAACTTCGTCGCAAGCGGGTTCGTCTCCGGGCTGCTGGCCTGGCTGGGAATGGCCGGGGCGCGCAGTAATCGCGAAAAAGTGGAACGCCTGCCATTCGTCATGGCCCTTGTTATGCTGGGATTGATCGTCAGCCAGCCGCTCGGGCCGAAGATTCAGGAGCGCATCACCACCTCCGGCGATCCACAGGGGCTGGTTGTGGTGAATGTATTCCCGGTCCAGTTCGGGCGCTTTGCCCTGCACCGCGTGATCACGAAAGGATAACGAACCGCAGAGAACGCGGAGTGCGCAAGATTCTTTTTCTGTGCAAACGCTGAGGAAATTTTCAATGTCCGACGCCCAGATCCTCTTCATCTACGGCAACGATGAATTTGCCATTGCCCGGCAACTGTATGACCTCCAGGCCCGGCATGATACGGATGGCATGAGCACCACGCGGCTCGAAGCCCGCATGGTCAGCGAGGATGATCTCAATACGGCGGTCAACGCCATCCCGTTCTTCGGCGGGAAACGGCTGGTGTTCCTTGCCAACCCATCGGCGCGTTACAGCACGCCCGACCCGCGCAAGAAATTCCTGGAATTCATTTCGAACCTCCCGCCGACCACGCTCCTGGCTTTGCACGAGACCATCGACCCGCGTGATGAAGGCAAACACTGGCTGGTGAAGGCCGCGGACAAGTTGGGTATCCAGCTGGTGCGTTGCATGGCGCCCCGCCAGTGGGAGATGCCTGGCTGGATCGTCAACGAGGCCAAGGCGCAGGGAGGCAGCATCGAACCACAGGCCGCGGCCAGGCTGGCCGAGATGGTCGGTGAGCACAACCGCCAGGCTGCCCAGGAGATCACCAAGCTGCTGACCTATGCCAACCATGTCCGCCCGATCACGCTGGCGGATGTTGAGCAGGTCAGCATCGTCACCGCCCAGGCGAGCGTCTTTGCCCTGGTGGATGCCCTGGCAGCCGGCAACAGCCAGCAAGCCCAGGCTCTGCTGCGCCGCTTGCTGGAGGATGAAGATGCGTTCGCCCTGTGGGGGATGGTCATCCGCCAGTTCCGGCTGCTGATCCTGGCGCGTGAAATCCTGGACCAGCGCGGCACTTTGCAGGATGCGCAGAGCAGGATCCACGAGGCGCCGTATTCGGTCGAGAAGGCCTACCGGCAGGCGGGACGTTTCAACATGGCCGCCCTTGAAGCCATCTACCGCCGCTTGCTGGCGATGGATGAGGCCGCCAAAACCGGTGAGATGCCGCTTGATCTGGCGCTGGAGATGTTTGTGGTGGAGGTGGGGAAGGCTGGTTGAGGTACAGAGACATAGAGACCCGGTCTCTCGAAGAGACCGGGTCTCTTTAGTTTACAGATCACCTCTCTGCTTGAGACAATCCATAACAACCTCCGCTGCCATCCTGGCGCCATTTTCGCTTTGGATCTTTCTCCCCAGTTCCTTCGCACTCGCTCGCACTTCTTCCGACAGGGCGAATTGGATGGCATCCGACAATTTTTCGGCTGTGAGGGTTTTCCTCGGAATGGGCTTTGGCCCCACTCCCAATTCCTGAACACGGCGGCCCCATGCAAACTGGTCATTGCCATGCGGGATGATGATACTCGGAATCCCCGCTTTCAGGCCTGCCGCAGTCGTCCCCGCCCCGCCATGATGGACAACGGCCGCCATCTGCGGGAACAGCCAGGCGTGCGGTGCGCTTTCGAGGATGAAGATACC
The DNA here is from genome assembly GCA_041301605.1 of Chloroflexota bacterium. Classification (GTDB taxonomy): domain Bacteria; phylum Chloroflexota; class Anaerolineae; order Anaerolineales; family Villigracilaceae; genus VGNO01. The sequence continues at coordinate 10,205 of JBFYSM010000576.1, forward strand.
TTCGGGGAAATCCTCTGTGCGAAACATACCGCTCCAGCCGGTTGCCAGGAGGCCGCGCTGCCCACAATTTTTTAGCGCTT
>JBFYSM010000578.1:0-5433 GCA_041301605.1 Chloroflexota bacterium
GCAAACCCGGCCGGGTACACCCTCCCCGGCGGTTATTTCAGCCAGAACGAAGAGATCGCGGCCGCAACCGCCGAAGTGGATGCGGCCTGTTCGGCCCGCGATACGGCCCAGACTGCGCTGAACGACCTGACGCTCGACCCGGCCAACGCCGATTTCATCGCCGCAGAGATCCGCCTGGCGAATGCACGCGCTTCCCTGCTTGTGGCGCAGGATGTATTGACCCGCGCCAACCTTTCCACGAGCGCCGAACTGCGCGACGCCGCCCAGTCCGCCTACGATGATGCAAATACCGAACTGGACGATGCCCAGTCTGCCTATGATGACCTAAAAGACACCGACGCGGCGGACACCATTGTGACTGCCCGTGCCGAACTGTCTGTAGCGGAAGAACGCTGCCAGGCCGCCCAGGATCGTCTGCTGGCCTTGCAGATCGGCATTTATTCGCCCAAAGTTGCCGCGGCCCAGGCTGTCCTCAACCAGGCTGTGGAAGCCGCCCAGCAGGCCGGGAAAGCGGTCGCACAGGCCGAAGCCAACCTGGCGCTCATCGATGCCCAGATCGCCAAATTGACCATCACCGCTCCCAGTGACGGCGTCATCCTGACCCGGCTGGTCCAGCCCGGTGAAATCATCCCGGCCGGTTCATCTGCCATCAAACTTGGCCGCCTGGATGACCTGACCATCACCGTGTTCGTGCCCGAAGACCGTTACGGCGAACTCTCCCTCGGCCAGTCCGCCTCCGTGAGCGTGGACTCGTTCCCCGGTGAGACGTTCAGCGCCGCCATTGTCCACATCTCCGACCAGGCCGAGTTCACCCCGCGCAATGTGCAAACCGTCGAAGGCCGCTCCTCCACCGTCTATGCGGTTAAGCTTCAGGTTCAGGATCCAGATGGGAAGTTGAAGCCAGGGATGCCAGCGGATGTTACATTCAGTGAATAGTGGTCAGTGATCAGTCGCCAGTGAGTGAGGTAGATATGAATCCTGTCGCGTTCGATTGGGCAAGGATGAAGAATATCCAGAAAATCCACCGGCTATTGTATGCTGTTGGGCTGGGGCCGGTGATTGGAAAGATCATCCTTCTATTGATTACCACCGGGCGCAAAAGCGGACTGAAGCGTGTCACGCCGCTGCAATACGAGGAGATTGACGGCAAGTATTACCTCGGCTCGGCGCGGGGCACGAAATCGGACTGGTACCGGAACATCGAAGCGGATAACCGGGTCGAGATCCGCGTGAAGAACCTGCACTTTCACGGCATTGCCGAAACGGTCATTGATCCATCCCGGATCGCTGATTTTCTCGAAGTTCGGCTACAGCGTCATCCTTTCATGATCGGCTTGTTGATGCAAAAAGCCCACGGGCTGCCCAAACATCCCAGCCGTCAGCAACTCGAAGAATTGGCGGCATCCGAAGCGATGGTGGTAGTCACCCCACTAGAAACCCAATGACCCTTATCTTTGCTTCCCACATCAGGAAAACTTTTGGCACGACAGTTGCCGTGGATGATGTCAACCTATCCATAGCACCGGGCGAAATCTATGGCCTGGTCGGCTCGGATGGGGCGGGCAAGACCACCACCTTGCGCTTGCTGGTCGGCGCGCTGAAAGCGGATGCCGGGGACATCTCCATTTGCGGCTACGATGTACGCAGGCAAGGCGAACAGGCCCGGTCGCAGATCGGCTACCTGTCGCAGCGCTTCTCGCTCTACGAAGACCTGACCGTGCTGGAAAACATCCGTTTCTTCGCCGAACTGCGCGGCCTGAGCCGCAATGAGTGGCTGCCGCGCTGCATGGAGATCCTGGATTTCGTCGGCCTGGCGGATTTCAAGGACCGCCGCGCCGGCCAACTCTCCGGCGGCATGAAGCAGAAACTCGGCCTGGCCTCGGCCCTCGTCACCCGTTCGAAGGTGCTCCTGCTCGACGAACCCACCACCGGCGTGGACCCGGTTACACGCCAGGATTTCTGGCAGTTGGTGATCAAACTGGTATCGACCCCCCTCCGGCTCCCCCCAAATTCGCAAAATTTGGGGGGAGAGAAAGAGGGGGGCTGGGAGCGTAGGGGGGTCCTGCTGACCACCCCCTACATGGACGAAGCCTCCCGCTGCCATCGCGTCGGCTTCATGCGCGACGGGCGCATCCTTGCCGAGGGTACGCCATCCGAACTGCGTGCCCGGCTTGATGGACGCATCCTGGAAGTGCGCGGCCCATCCCTGCATGAACATCGCAAAACTGCCGCAACGTTGGATGGCGTGGAAGATGTCCGCCTGTTTGGGGACAAACTGCACCTGCGCGTCCAGCCAGGGATGGCGGGACCCGTTACGGCGGCCTTGACCGGGGCCGGTTCGCCGCTCGAAGCGCGTCTCATCCCGCCAACGCTGGAAGACGTATTCCTGACGTTATCACAAGGCAACGGGAGTTCCCAATGACCCAATTCCCTGCTCTGCTCGATTTACCCGAAACCCATCTACGTGTCTTAGCCTGGCTGTTCGACAAAATGCCGCCAACTCAATTCACGTGGGTGTTGACCGGTTCTGCCGGGCTGCGCATCCAGGGAGTGGATGTGCCGGTGCATGACCTGGATATCCAGACCGACCAGGAAACGATTTACCTCCTGGAACAGAAATTAGCCGGTTACATGAAAACCCCGGTCCACGTATGGGAATCGCCCGGCATGCGTTCGCTGGATGGGAAGGCGGAGGTGGAAGGGATTGAGATCGAGTTACTGGCCAACATTTCCCACCGGCTCCCGGATGGCTCCTGGAGTTCTTTCACGGATTTTTCCCGCCTGATCCATGTGGAATTGCGCGGCCTGCTGGTTCCGGTCTTCCCGCTTGAGAATGAATTGGATGCCTACGAGGCGATGGGACGCAGCGAGAAGGCAGCCCTGATCCGGGAGACCATCGCCTGGCTGCAGGCAGGATACCTGTAAACGTTCAAACCTGTAAACGTGGAAACTTATGACCGAACCTGTCATCATCACCGAGAACCTGACCCGTCGCTTCGGCGATTTCACCGCCGTGGACCATGTCAATTTCAGCGTCCAACCGGGCGAGATCGTCGGTTACCTGGGGCCGAACGGCTGCGGCAAGACCACCACCCTCCGCATGCTGCTGGGTTTACTGGAGCCGAGCGAGGGCCGCGCCAGCGTATTGGGTTTCGATGCCTTCACCCAATCGGAGGAAGTGCGTTCCCGCTCCGGCTACATGTCGCAGAAGTTCGCCCTCTACGATGACCTGACCGTGCTCGAGAACCTGACTTTTTACGGCGGCATCTACGGCATCCGGGAGAAAGAGCCTGTCGAGGCGGCTCTGGCCCTGGTGGGGCTGACCGGCCACCATTCCGAAATGACCCGTTCGCTTTCGGCCGGCTGGCGTCAACGCCTGGCGCTGGCAATCGCCCTCGTCCACCAGCCGAAACTGCTCTTCCTCGACGAACCCACCTCCGGCGTCGACCCGACTGCCCGGCGCGTCTTCTGGGATCTGATCTACGAGTTGGCGGACGGCGGGGTGACGGTGCTGGTCACCACGCACTACATGGACGAGGCTGAGTACTGCGGCCGGGTGGGGATTATGCGCTCTGGCAAACTATTGGCAATGGATTCTCCTGCCGAATTGAAAGCTACCGTTATCCCTGGTGAAGTATGGGAGGTGTACGCCCAACCGCTGGAGGCGGGATTGGCGGCCCTGGAGGGGGTGGATGGCGTGCTGCGGGTGGGCTTGACCGGTGATCACCTGCGAGTCATCACACGGCCTGGGGTGAATCTCAATCGCCTGAAGGACTCCATCCCGGTTTTGGAGCATGCCGAGCGCGGCGAGCCGACGCTGGAGGATGTGTTCCTTTCGCTGGCGAAGCAGTGACCCGATAGGAGGTACCTATGCAATTCGAAATCCGCATCGACCCGGAGCGCCTGAACCGGCACATCCGTGAACTGGCGCAGGTTGGGACATTGCCGGAGGGCGGCATCAGCCGCCTGGCGCTGACGGATGCCGACAAAGCCGGGCGGGACCTTTTCGTTTCCTGGCTGGAAGAACTTTCCCTGGAAGTGCGCATCGACCAGGTGGGCAACATCATCGGCTTCCAGCCGGGGCGGGGTGACGCCCGGCCGGTTTTGATCGGCTCGCACCTGGATACGGTCCGCGCCGCTGGGCCGCTGGACGGCGCCCTGGGTGTCCTGGCGGGGCTGGAAATCCTGCAAACCTTGCAGGAGCAAGGCATTCACACCCAACGTACGGTAGCCGTGGTCACCTTCACCAACGAGGAGGGCGCCCGTTTTACCACGGATATGATGGGCAGCCGGGCTTTCTGCGGCGAACTCTCGGTCGAAGAAGCCTGGGATGTGTCTGATTTCGAGGGGGCATGCGTCGGCGATGAACTCCGGCGGATCGGTTACGCGGGGGATTTCCCCTGCGGCCAGGTTAAGCCATCCGCCTATCTCGAACTGCACATCGAGCAGGGCCCAATCTTGGATAAAGAGCAAGTCACGATTGGGGCTGTGGAAGCCATCACGGGCATTTCATGGCAGGAACTGACCATCACTGGGGCGGCCAACCATGCCGGGACCACCCCGCTGGATGCCCGCCGGGATGCCGGACTGGCGGCGGCGAAGGTCATCCAATATCTGCGGGAACTGGCGAAGGGCCTGCCGGACCAGCGTGCCACCTGCGGGCGGCTATCCTTTTTGCCGGATGTGATCAATGTCATTCCTGGCGAAGCCACCCTGACGGTTGATCTACGCAACGGCGATGATACTATCTTGAAAGAGGCGGAGCAGCAGTTGGCTGAATACCTGGCATCACTGGTCGAACAAGAAAACGTGGAGATTTCCAGCCGGATGCTGGCGCGGGTTTCGCCCTCCCGGTGTGACCCATCCGTGGTGGCGCTGGTTGAGGAGTCTGCCCGCGGACTGGGCCTGGCCCACCGCCGGATGGTTTCCGGCGCGGGACACGATGCCCAGATCGTAGCCCGCACCTGCCCGACGGCGATGATCTTCATCCCCAGCAAGGACGGCATCAGCCACAGCCTGGCGGAGTATTCCCGCCCGCAGGATATCGAGGCCGGGGCGAATGTGCTGTTGCATACCGCGCTCCGGCTGGCGGATGAAGGGATGGGCTGAGACAGTTCTTAACCACAGATGTACACAGTTCAACGGGATGGTTGAGGCATTTTTCCAAAGGACATCGAAATGACAGCGTTCACCTGTATTCATCTCCACCCAGTTCATTGGAATTGATGTTCAGACAGGAGTTCGGATATGGATAAAAAGAATGCTTTTTGGGATTAGGTTGCGCTCTCCCTGACCTGCCTCGCCGGGGCAGGCTTGCGCAACCAGCCACGTTAGCCTGTCCTGACCGACAGGACAGGGAGAACGTCGCCTAATCATCAGAAATATGGTAACTTCTCAATAAATAGGGGAAGATGGGGGTGTGGGGGGGGGGGG
>JBFYSM010000579.1:0-2717 GCA_041301605.1 Chloroflexota bacterium
AGGCCGGGGTATACGGCAGGGCGGCGCGTTCCACCTTTTCGAGCGGGCACACATCCACCAGTTCGTATTCCCGGCTGCCCAATCCGTACTGTTCGGCGAACTCAGTCATTTTGTATGGATCCTTGAGCGGGCCGTGGAGCTGGCGGAAGGGATGTCCTTGGCGGAAATGGATTTCCATGGCAAGCGGAATGTTTTCCTCGATCAAGGGAGTCTTGGCTGTGGCATCGAGCACAGCCTGGTCGACGGCCACGATATCATCCGAACCGAAGATGCCGGCATCCGGCAGGATCGGCATGGTGGTGAAGCCGAAGCAATCGCATACAGGGGTCATGAAGGTGGCCAGGTTCAGGTGGATGGATTTGCCCGCTTCGAAGGTGGACATCACTTCACTGACCGAGATGGCGCAGGCTTCCATGAACGCGTGGAAGTTGACCGCGTCGATCTTGAGACTCCCGTCCGGCGCGACCTGCAGGCATCGTCCGCACTGGTTGCATGGTTCCGGGTGCAGGTGCAGGTAACCGGGGCGCTGTTTGTCATCCACCAACGCTTTGAAGGGGCAGGCATCTTTGATGCGCTGGCGGGTCTCTGCCTCGGGGCATTTTTCCGGGAACCAGTATGGATCGAACTGCATGGTGTCGTGCATCTCGCCGCGTGTTTTGCCAGCCATGCACCCCAGTGCAATGTTCTTGAGCGCCCCTCCATACCCGCAACTGGGATGGCCCTTCATGTGGGCGAAGTTGACCAGGAACGTGGCATCCTGGATGAGACCGGCAACTTTCCAGGATTTTATGTTCTTGAAAATATGCTCGTGTTCATAGAAGTACTTTTCATCCGGACCGGAAACGGGATACACCGGGCAGCCCAGTACTTCAGCTGAATAGCCGCGGTGTTCTGCATGAGCAGCATCCCAGCTTACATCTGCGACGAATGGCTTCCCGCCGCCTTCCTTGATCGCTTCCACAACACGCCGGACAAAAACGGGATGGACAGTGGAGTATCCCATATTGTTCCCGGTGTGCATCTTGATCACAACCTGCTCATCTTTTACCCGCTCGCGCAGGTGCAGTTGTTCGAGGATGAGATCGAGTTTGGCGGGGAGGGTCTCTTTTGCATCCAGGCGGGACTGCCTGGCCGAACCGAAGAATACTCTGCTTGGCATGCGCAATTCCTTTCATGTGAGAAGTCTGCTCGATTATAAGACAAAAGGAACAGGGCTGCTCTCACGAACAGCCCTGTTTACACATGGCTTTGTTTTACTTCTCTTCTGGCTTGGGGCCTACACTGCGTACATTGACCTTCAAAACATTCTTCAATAAGTCAAACCAGAAAGGCGCACCCTGGGTTGCTGCCGCGCCTGTGAGCGCAAGACCCAGGATTTTTATCAGCCAGTTCAGCCAATAATCGCCATTGAGTGGCGATGCGTTTGTGATGGGGTAGCAGGTTTTTCCGATCTTGATGCCAAACAGGGCATCGGGTATCGAATCCTCATTGGTGTCCAGGGAGATATCGGTGGGACGGCAGGCGGTGATCTCCTCAGTAATCGGCAATGGGTCGCCAATCCATCCAAACGGCAGGCGGAGCTCCTCAAACCTGTTCTGAAGTTCATTAATGGTTTCGGTTGCTGACGGAGGAATATTCTCACCTGTAGCTGAATCATTCGATGTTGTACTCACCGGACCGGTAGGATTTTCCTGTACATAAGCGTCAGCTTGGGCGACAATCGCCTGGCGCAGGGTGGGTTCCCGCCACATCTGGGTCGCAACCGTGATCGAGTCGACATTCAGCAAAAGGGCCAGGAGCAGGCCCACGATGAAGGATATTATTTGTGTTTTGCGTTTATACATACCGATCAAGCGATCCATCGAGTTGTTGTACCAGCTCTCAAAGTTGGTACGCACTTGAGCGATAACCTGATCACCCTGTTTGACGGATTCCTCAACGCCGACGAGAAGGGCCTTGAGTGTTTCGGTGAGATGCGGGCTGACGCTGTTAACTGCCACCAATCCCAGCCGCAATTGCTGCAGGGTCAGGCTGGGTTTGGCCTGGTCGGGGGCAACCACGGCATCCTGCTGTACGATCAGTTGCTGGAAGTACTCGTCCAGCTTGGGCAGCGCCTGGTTGACAACCCCCTGCAATTCCGGGTATTTCTTGAGATATCCTTCTACCTGGAATTTCAGGGAGTCAAGGGCTGCCTGGCCCACCTGGCTGCCTGCCACCATCTGAAGGGACTTGAGGATTGCAGCCCAATCTTCTTTGGCCAGTTTCTTCTGGTCAGGGTTTTGGATCTTATCGAACTCAGCCTGAACGCTGCCGAATGCTTGCATGAGTGGAGATGCATCTGTGCCTGCTCTCGTGATGATATCAAAAAGCGTTGTGACGAAATCGCCAGTGGTAATATACGCTGGCAGTCTATTTATGTTCTTATGTTTGTACAGGCTGGATATGAGCGGATGGTTATAAAACTTATCGGCCAGTTCCTGATTGCCAAGCATTTGGGTGATGGTTTCTTGAAGTTCGATCCCCCGGCGTTTGCGGAAAAACCACTCGTTGATTTGCATAACAGCGATGGAGATGATCATCCACATGAAGATCAAGCCGGTGACAACTTCAAGGATCTCTTGCAGGTACATAAGGTGCCTCCTGGTTTTAGAAAATTTTCAATATGGTGGAGTTACGCAGTCGGGGAGGATTCGGGGGTGGGGTGTGGGGGGGGGGGG
>JBFYSM010000588.1:0-9703 GCA_041301605.1 Chloroflexota bacterium
GTTTACGGCGGGTCTTTTTCTTGGTCAATTCCCAATCAGTGACAAAACGCTTGAGCAGGCGGACAGCGACTGGCTTGTCGATCTCCGCCCGGCGGCAGTTGAACTCACAGGGATGGGTGCAAACCCGCCCGCAAATCCCCGGGAAGGGGATGGCTTCGCGGACCAGGTTGATGGCTTCCTGGAAGCGTCCCTGGGCGATCAAGGCCACATAGCCCTGGACATGGATGCCGCCGGGACAGGTATTGGCGCAGGGTGGCTTGCCCAGCTTATCGATCGCCATGCAGCCAGGCTGGCCATCCAGGTAAATGGCTTTGTGATCCGTGCCGGGGACCGTCACAGGGCAAACTTCCACACACTTCCCGCAGGCTGTACAGCGGCTCAGGTCCACATAACGGGGATGGCGGCGCAACTCGACGTGGAAACTACTGGCCTTCCCTTCCATGTGGTTGATATGGGTGCTGGTCCACAGGGTCACGTGTGGATGGCGGGTGATCTCCAGCAAGCGGCTATTGGCCAGGTGGCGGGGCATGACCATCCCTTCATTCCCCAGGAACGGAGTTGGCTCAACCAGGTGCACGGGGATGCCCGCATCTGCCAGATTCAGGGCAGATTGCAGGCCTGCCGGGCTGCCGCCGATGATGAGTACGCCTTTTGCCATCGATAATCCTCTCATTTTTTGCCTGTCAGTGCCAGACCCTGTTCATAGCCGATCTCGAAAACCTTCATGTTCAATTCCACAGCCCGGCCCGGCACTGACTCAGCAATGGCCTGGCGCATGGCTTCCCGGCTGACGATGCCGGTCATGGCTGCCCACAAACCGAGCATGACCGTGTTGGCAGCCCGGTTGCTGCCGGCTTCTTCAGCGATGCGGGTGGCCGGAACGCCGCGGGTGGTGATGTCGGTGCGATGATCGGCAGGCAGGGTCACCAAGCTATCATCGATTAACAACAGACCGCCGGGCGCCAGGGTCGGGATGTATTTGGCATAAGCGCCCTGCGACATCATGATCATGCTGGTTGGCTGTATCAGGTGGGGGTGGTGGATGGGATCGCTGGCGATCATCACCTGGGAACCGGCTGCACCGCCGCGCGCCTCGGGGCCGTAGCTCTGGGTGAAACAGGCTTCCAGGCCATCGTAGATGGCGGCTGCCTGCCCGATGATCCGCCCGGCGCTGAGGATGCCCTGGCCACCGAAGCCGCCCAGTTGCACCTCGGTGCGGGGAATGCGATCCATACGCACTGCAACCTTCACCCGCCGGTCAAGCGCCTCTTTTTCGGCCAGCCAGAGCTTCCCGGCTTGTTCGTTACGCTGATCCATGGCTCCTTTCAGGCTGGGCTTGGGCTCATCCAGGAATTTACCTTCGATGATCTCGACGATCTCGCCCTTTTCATTGACCTTCACATCGGCATCCTTGGGATGGGCGCCATTCATTGTTTTACCGACTTTCTGGTAGTACTTCATGATCTCCAGGCCGCGTCGCCCGAGTTTCTCCGGGTCGAGGCCGCGCCCTTCCGGGTTCCAACGCGCATAGGCGGTGGAACAAGGCGCGATCACCTCCACGAAGCTGAAACCGGGATGCACCAGCGCCTCGCGCAGCGTCCATTCCAGTTGGCGGGCATGCAGTACCGTCCAACGGGCCACGAACGAGGCGCCGCTGGCCGCCGCCAGGTAGGGCAGGTTGAACGGGTACTCGAAGTTGCCGTACTGGCTGGTCACCGCCCGGGCTTCGTGCGGCGTAGTCGGCCCAACCTGCCCGCCGGTCATGCCGTAGTTGAAGTTGTTGACACAGATCACGGTGATATCCAGGTTGCGCCGGGCGGCATGGATGAGATGGTTGCCGCCGATGCCGGCGATATCGCCATCGCCGGATACGACCACCACTTTCAGTTCAGGATTGGCCAGCTTGAGACCGGTGGCAAAGGGCAGCGCCCTTCCATGAGTAGTGTGGAATGAATCCAGTCGCACATAACCGGCGATGCGACCCGTGCAGCCGATCCCGGAGACCACCGCTACTTTATCCAGGTTCCAGCCCTGCTTCTTTTCCAGCCACTGCAGGGCGCCGATGAAGGTCGTCAGGGCAGTCCCCAGGCCGCAGCCCTGGCACCAGATATGCGGCAGCCGTTCGCCCCGCAGCAGGCTGTCCATCGGGTGCTGGCCGGTGATCCAGTCGCTTTCATCCGGGGATTCATACCCCAGCATGATCAAGCGTTCACTGCGATGCATCTCTTCTTCAGGCATGGCTCACTCCTCCGCCGATCCACCCGTTACCTTGCGGACATGCGCTTCCTCCCGCACCTCCCGCCCGGCAGCCCGCCGGATGGCATTCAAAACCTTGTGCGGCTCCAGCACATCCCCGCCTGGGATGTTGACCCCCAGCACCTGGGCTTGCCCGGCTGCGCAGCGTTCCACTTCCAGGATCATCTGTCCCATGTTGATCTCCGGCACCACGAAGGCCCTCAAGCCCTTGGCCAGTTGCCGGATGCGCGCCTCAGGGAACGGCCAGACGGTGATGAGCCGCAGGTATCCCACCCGGATGCCCTCCTGGCGGGCTTGTTCGATCGGCCACAGGGAAGTCCGGGCCGAGATGCCGTACGAGACAACCACCACTTCGGCATCATCCATAAATTTCTCTTCGACCTGGATAATATCGTCGCGGTGCTTGCGGATCTTTTCGATGAGCCGGGTGACAACCCATTCCTGGGCGGCAGCGTTCATGGCCGGGTAGCCGCGCTCGTCATGGGTCAGGCCGGTGACGTGGATGCGATAACCTTCGCCGGCTTTCGTCATCGGCGAAACATAGCCATTGTCGTTCCCGGCGTTATCTCGGTAGATTCGGAAATGGTCAGGCTCCACATCTCCCCGGCGCACCTGCGGCCGGTTGACGATCCCGATCTCCTCCGGCGGCGGGATGACCACCTTCTCGGTCATGTGGCCGACCTCGGCATCCGCCATGACCAGCACCGGCGTTCGGTATTTCTCGGCCAGGTTGAAAGCCCGTATGGTCAGATCGAAGAATTCCTGCGGGGAAGTCGGGCAGAGGGCGATGATCTCGTAATCCCCATGGGAACCCCAGCGGGCCTGCATCATATCCTGCTGGCCGACCAGGGTGGGCAGGCCGGTCGAGGGTCCGCCGCGCTGGACGTTGACCAGCACGCAAGGCGTTTCGAGCATGATGCCCAGCCCCAGGTTTTCCATCATCAGGGAGAAGCCGGGACCGCTGGTGGCGGTCATGGATTTGACCCCCGCCCACGAACCGCCCAGGATGGCGTTCATGGAGGCCAGTTCATCCTCCATTTGAATATAAACGCCACCGACCTGCGGCAGACGGAGCGACATCCGTTCAGCGATTTCGGTGGCGGGGGTGATCGGATAACCAGCGAAGAACCGGCAGCCAGCCAGGATGGCCCCTTCGGCGCAGGCGTGGTCGCCGAGCATGAAATGGGCGCCGGTCAACAAGCCGCGGCCTGCGTTCATGGCTGGGCCTCCTTCCGGTTGACCGGGATGATCCTTTCCGGGGCGCGCCGCCCGCCATCATCCACATAGATGGCGAAATCCGGGCAGAGCAGGGCGCACAGGCCGCAGTTGACGCATTCCAGGTCAACGGTCATTTCAGGGGGATGGTAGCCCTTGGAGTTGGTGCGCTCCGAAATGACCAGCAGGTGCTTGGGGCAGAACTCCACGCAGAACCCGCATCCCTTGCAGCGTTCCTCGATGACATGCACGATGCCGATCGGGATCCGGACGCGCTCGCGGTCCAACGGTTGTCTCCAGTATGTCATGACACCTCGATTCGAGCCAGCCTCTTGCCCAGGCTGGGTGCTCCTTGTGGCGGCGGATAGCGGGAAGGGTCTCACCACGAAGGGCACCAAGGACACAAAGGAGGAAAAAAGAACAGATTCTTGTGCGTCTCCCCTTCGTGAGCGCAGTGTCCTTTGTGGTTGTAACGATCTTCCGGTTGAAAACAGCGGAACCCGTATATCGAATTAGATCTATCCGGTTTCATTGTATAAGAGTTTGAAGAGGAGATGAATAGATAAAAGTACCTAATCCCGCATTACGAAGGTACGCTCATTTTTTAGTTTATTGTGGAGCTGAAAGGTGTCGCACCAGCATCGTCCAGTTCAACCGTCCCGCTAATCTGGCCATTAACAAAAAACTGTGTCTCCTCCCAAGCGCTCGCTTGAGTGCCGCAGGACGAATTCAGCGCCCGCAGTTGAAAATCATATCCGGGGTAAAGCGGCACAAAACTAAACGCTGACCAGTCAGTCGGATAATCAAACCAGGTCGTCATCATAATACACACACTGGGCAAGGTAGTACAAATCGTGCTGGTTGGCGACGGCCAGGTCCGAAACATGTATTTTTCCGCCTGGGGAATTACCGGCCAGGACAACTGAATCTTATCAGTCTCACTGATGACATTAACTGTGGCATTTAGAGCCGGCGTCCGGGCAAACGGTGTCGCCGGAATCCCGGCATCCGTACTCGGGCACGTTCCGCCGCAGCCGTCATCCTGGCCGCAAAGCGGCGCATTGCACACTTGCGAACAGCCGCAAGCCGCGTCAGCCACACATCTTTCTTCCAACTCGCACCAAGCAGGGACGCAATTTTGGCTCTGGTAGCGCTGGTTTGTGCCAACGCAAATCCCCTGATTGCACGCCCCGTTAACCCACCCATCGCAAACGCAAGTCGGCGGTAGTGGTGGCGGCGGCTCAGCCACCTGCCGACAGCACGACCCGCTCCTGATCCAGTTTTCGCCAGTACAATAATCTGGCACCGACGTCACCCCGCAGTACTTGCCGATCACTGATAAACTGTAGCGGCAGATCCCCGGCTGGTTAACGCAAATTCTTTCTGCCAAAGGTGAAATCCATCTTTGCGAACAATAACCAGAAGTCAAAACACAATCGCTCGGCACCCACAAATTCTGCTTGGTGGTGTAGCATTCATAACCAGCGGCGCAGTCGCTGTCGCCTTCAGGATAGCGGACATTAATCTGGGCCAGCACCTTTGACTGGCTTAACACTAAAGCCATGAAAAAAAATACAATAGCGACTAACCAATATTTCACCCTTTCAGTGTAGCCAATTCTTATTTACCAGTCAAAGGCCGCATTCCGCCATTTACTGCCGCTGATTGAATCTCCACGACTATCTGCCCTCCGCTTGTTACCCCTTGGTCCCGCAAAGCCTGTTTTGATGCTTCATCAGCGCCAAGCACAAAAAACTTATACATCCTTTGCTCAGGATGAATTAATTCTTGCAATTCTTCGTCTGGTAATATTGTCGGACTCTTTGTATAACTGTTTCCAGTATCAAAATCTCCATTAAGACCGTATAGAAAAACAATTGCAAACCGATTCTTATTCACCCCGTTTTCCTCTTCCTGCAGCAGCACTTTCACCTCAATCCAGTTGCCGTCTTTGTCCAAAGTTCTTGCCATTGCAAAAGTTTTATTACCTTCAGGAATTAATGGCTGGTTTTCAAAAATTAATATTACTTCATGCCAATTTGCAGCCAAATCTTCTGCCGGCATAATACATTCCCCGCCAATTGCATTGCCATAATTCTCCATCTGCACTGCCGCCGCGTCCCAGTCAAATTGCTCAATCTTAACCCATGAATTGGTCTCTGCATTCCACTGGAATGTTGGCTCAGCGCCTGCTGATGCTCCTGCCAACCATTGCCCGTCTGCGTTCTGGAATGGCACTAAATTCTGCTGGTCAGCCGGCAGCTGGGCCGCTAACGTATTCGGGTTTAACTTCCATTCTCTCGTCCAAATATCAAAATATTCCAAATAGGCTTTGCCGCCGCTGGCTAAACTAATTCCATTTCTCACTACAATCAGTTTCTCCCCGGACCAAACCACCGTTGCCTTTTCCGATCCGGGAATCAACCCGAATTGCTGACCGTTAACAAACTTAAATACTTTTTCCGGATCGTCTGCCACCTGCACCGGATATTCTTTAAAACTGCCGTCCGGATTTATTGCCCAGATAATTCCCTGGCTATTTTTGCCGTAAATCTGGATCCGGGCATTATCCCCGTATTGCTCGTTCCACAACGCTACCGCTTCAGTTGCACCGGTGATCTGACCGCTAACCGCCATTGATAAATCAGCAATTCCTTGTTGGATGTCTGCCGGCACTGTGCCCCGCTTGAATACATCTGCTCTACTGTTGGCGATATGGTGGATTCATTAACTTCCGCATCCTGCCCGTCCATCCCCATCCCCGCCACGATGGAAATATCCAGGGTTTCCACTGTTGGCGTTGGTGCTGGGATTGTTGTCGTTGGAACTTGTGTAGTTGTTTGCGCGCTGCATCCAGCCAATATAAGCAATAACAAAAAACTTATTTTCCACCCGGTGAAGCATAGATTCCTCCTATCTGCATTAAACAGTCCGGTCGAATTCTCAATCGTCATGGGCATTATAAGGCAAATTGTTGCCAGTCTACAGCGCGCATTCCTGATAACGATAATTCGCGTCTCCGCGTTTTGACCATTGGTTTTGTGCTAAAATTCCAACATTGCAAGGAGTATTCGCTATGTCCCGAATTAATTGGCAGGATTACATCGTCATCGATCCCGAGATCCACCACGGCGAACCGTGCATCAAAGGGACGCGCGTACCCGTGGCGGTCATCGTTGGCAGCATTGCGGATGGGATGACCATTGACGAGATTATCAACGAGTATCCGCAACTCAATCGTGAGACAGTACGCGCCGCGTTGGCTTACGCGGCGGATATGGTTCGTCAGGATATCCTTTTGCCGCTGGCAGGGTAAATCAGCATGGCAGTTGCCATCAAAGTCGATGAAGATTTACCGCGTGCGGCTGTACAATTATTACGCGAACACGGTTACGACGCGGTCAGTGTGACTAACCAGCAAATGGGTGGATGGAAAGACGCTCCCCTCTGGAAAGCCATCCAGGAAGAAAACCGGTTTCTCGTTACTGCCGAAAAAGGCTTTGCGGATATTCGCATATATCCCCCAGGCAAACACGCTGGCGTTTTGCTTATCCGCCCAGATGAAGATGGGATTCGGCCCATCACTGAACTGCTTGCCAAGATCCTCGCCTCATACAAATTGGG
Source organism: Chloroflexota bacterium (assembly GCA_041301605.1). GTDB lineage: Bacteria > Chloroflexota > Anaerolineae > Anaerolineales > Villigracilaceae > VGNO01. The sequence goes on from JBFYSM010000588.1 coordinate 7,096, forward strand.
GGATCTCGCAGGGAATGTGACGGTCGTCACGCCGCGTGGGATTCGAATGCGAAAGGCTTAATATACTGCCGTTTTACCAGAAAATCGAAAAGATGCATCGTGGATTGTCCACAGTGCGTCTTTTAGCTTTTGCCCAAATGCCCATTCCCATCGACCGCCTCGTCCGCTCCCGCCGCAAGACCATCGCCCTGATCGTCCGGCCGGATGGCTCCCTAAAAAAATAACCCGATGCACAGCGGCATCGGGCTAGGAAATTTTGAGATGTGGTTTCTACACAGCCAGGGGGGAGAGTTTGTACACGCGGGCTAATTTCGTTGCGGTTTCGAAATCTTTTTGTCGAAGCGCCTCGCGAACATCATCGAGTTTCATCGCGTCAGCTACGGATAAATAAGGGGACCAGTCATCAGTTGTGTAAACCAATTCCACATCCACTTCAGCAACATACTCGCCTGAATGGATCAACTTGGTAGTTCGTTTTTTGGTCATTTCTTCCTCCTTGAAAAATCATCCGACCAGCGGGCTGGATCGGGTCTGTAAGCTGTGACCAATACAGCAGGAAAGGTCGCATTTTTAGGGATACCCCAGAGTACATGGATCGGCCTGTTTTGGCCATCATATTGCAGTACCAGCACACAGGGACCCTTGGCATAATCAGGGTACTCTTCAACAACGATCGCTCTTGGAACACTTGCCAGTACATCACGAACGAGGATATTGTCGTCAGCTATTTCATCGTACCCATGAGCGGAAATCCGGGTTTGGTTCTGTTCGATGAGCTTGAGAATTTTCTGGAAGATTTCGCTCATGAAGGGAATTATACATGAAAACAGGATTCGCTCCCCGCCGAGAATGGGGGATGGAATTTCTCGCAATCTTCGCCACATTTCTGGTGTAGAATGCTCCCAATCCAACCTAATGAGGATCCCCACATGCCCATTCCCATCGACCGCCTCGTCCGCTCCCGCCGCAAGACCATCGCCCTGATCGTCCGGCCGGATGGCTCCCTGGAAGTACGCGCCCCGCAAGGGCTGGCCGAGAGCCGCATCCGGGAATTCGTGGAAAGCCATGCCGACTGGATCCGCAAGCAGAAAGCCAGGGCCAACGAGCATACCCAACCCGTTCCCAGACAATTTACCGAGGGCGAAAAGTTCCTGTACCTGGGCAGGGAATACCCGCTGCGGATCGTGCCGCGCCAGCGCCAGGCGCTGACATTCGATGGCAGGGAATTCCGGCTGGCAAAAATCGCCCTGCCGAAAGTCAGGGAGGCTTTCATCCGCTGGTATAAAGCCCAGGCAACCCTTTATCTCTTCCAACGCATCCTGGCGCTTGCCGCCGCCCACGGATATGAATACAACCGGATTCGGGTCAGTTCCGCCCGCACACGCTGGGGATCGTGCAGTTCGAAGGGGACGCTCAGTTTCACCTGGCGGCTGGTGATGGCTCCGCCGCAGGTGGTGGATTACGTGGTTATCCATGAACTGGTGCATTTGAAACTCAAGAACCATTCGAAGGATTTCTGGGCGCAGGTGGGAAAGCTCATGCCGGATTACAAGAAACATATTTCCTGGCTGAAAAAGAACGGCAAACACCTGACCATCGAGTAAACCCATTTCAGGATACAGTTGGGGGCATACGAAGTTCATCCAATCAGCAAGGCAAAATCCGGCGCCAGAGCGAGGAGCCGTTCTCCCCAATTCCGCGAACACTTATGTTCTTCATCTCCAAAAAAATATGGGCTCTCTGGTTGTTGCCGTGATGGATGGAAAGATATGGGGGTATGGGGCGGGCTTCGCCCGCCCCATACCCCCAATTTCCTCCATCATGCTCCGGCGATTCCCAGAGAACCAAAATATGGTGATTGACTCAATCCCATAAGCATGTTATTATCCTCCCTGTAGGATACCAGATAGTTCGCGTTGCATAAGAAACGATGTCGGCTCACGGTGCAATCCGTGGGCTTTTTTGTTTGACTGTCCGTGGAATACCGGGTATCGAAACAACCCACTTTTCTTTTTGCCAAAAGGAGGCAAACACAATGTCAGACCGAATTACCGGCACAGTCAAATGGTTCAATGGTGGCAAAGGCTACGGCTTCATCACCCGCGAGGGCGGCCCGGATGTTTTCGTCCACTACTCCGCCATCCAGGGTGATGGCTTCAAGAACCTCGATGAAGGCCAGAAAGTCGAATTCAACGTAGAGAAAGGCCCCAAGGGTCCGCAGGCAACGAATGTTGTTCTGAGCAATTGATCTTCGATGTGCCAACCAGAATCCCCGCTGTTTACGCAGCGGGGATTTTGATTCGAATGGGATCAGGTTCGTGATCGGTTCGTCCCTGCTTTCATTCCGGGGCTGGCCGCCGCAAATATTCTTCCGCCTCCACCTGTGTCACAGGAATGAACTGCAAAGAAGTATGGCACCAATCAGCCCGGCTCGAAGGCCCTGCCCTGCGGGCTCTGTTCCCGGTGGCGGGGTTGGTCACCGCAACAAACCCCCAAAACTGGTAACGAAAAGCGGCTTGAAGGCCGCTTTTTGATTTCTCACCAGGTTTGGCAAAAGGAATATCGGTAACTTCTCAATAAATAGGGGAAGATGGTGTGTGGGGGGGGG
>JBFYSM010000248.1:0-5469 GCA_041301605.1 Chloroflexota bacterium
CTCAGCATCCGCCACATCGAATGGAGCGAGGAACTCCTGCCCAAAGTGGATATCCACGCCGAGTGGATCGTGATCGCCCAGAAGAGGTAAGGGAGTATTTTGAAAATAGCCACAGATGAACACAGATCAACACTGATGCTTGATAAATGCACCAGAAACTCAAAATAAGCCGAGTTCGAGGATGGTTCATCAAAAAATCTGTGTCCATCCGCGTTTATCTACGTCCTGGTTGTAAACGACAATCATCGTCAGTCGGGACGATGTGTTTGATCACGATCTCGTTCTTCCCGACCACAACGTGATCAATTAACAACCGAATAACTTCCTGTTGGAGTTGAGGGGTAGGATTTTCCAGTCTGGTTTTTACCTGCTGGCAAAAGGCGGCGAAGTCTTTCAGCATGGTTTGCTTGGTGCGCTCCTGTTGAGCCAGGCGATTGAATTGTTGCACGCGCACTTGAATGGACTGCCGTTCTTGGTCGAGCTGTTCTTTGCGTTTGGATAACTCAGCCTTCTCGATTTTTTCATCCTGGAATAAATCCAGCAGCCGTTGCCACTGGCGATCCAGCGCTTTCAATCGAGATTGTAAGCGATCCAGTTCTTCTGGCGTACGCTTGTTGGTTTGAGATTCACTTTCCCATGCGTCAGCCAGGAGGGTCGGATTTTCCAGGAGTTGTATCACCGCTTGCCAAATGAGCGGCTCAATAACAGTGGCAGCAATGGAACGGCTATGAACAGGCACATCCGGCGAACGATTTTTTCCGCGACTGGAACAAGAGTAATGCGCCGTGCCCTGCCAACTTCTTCCCACCAAAGTTCGTCCGCACACGTCACAAACCAACAGACTGCGCAGCAAGTAGAAACGCGTCGTATTGTTGCGTGAAGAAAACTTGAGGTTCGTTGCCAGACGCTCCTGCGCCTTCTGCCAAAGGTCTTCCGAAATCAACGGAGGCACATTCATCGGGATCCATTCTGCTTTCGGACGTGGCTGATGAACGGCTGTACGCTTCAAACCACGACCATGTTTTTTAGGTCGCCCAATTGCCTCATGGCAAACCCGCGTCCGGTTGTAATGCGTTTTACCCATGTAAGCAGGCTGTTTCAAGATCGCCTGCACAGTACTATAACCCCAACGTCGGCCGCGCGGTGGCATTTTGACGATATTTTCGTTCAGTTTCTCCACGATTTTGCCAATCGACAGTCCGTTTTGGGTATAGGCAGTATAGATATGACTCACCACATCTCTTTCAATCGGATGTTCCTCCCAGTGCCCGCCGTTCAGCTCGCTGACAGGAATATACCGATACCCGTATGGCGGCACAGGATTGACCAGTTCGCCATGCCGGACTCGGTGAAGTTTCCCGCGCCGTAATCGGTCTGTGATAACCGCACGCTCATATTCGGAAAACAACCCTTGAATGCCCAACAGCAATTGACCCTGCGGATTATCTTCCACCGCTGGCTGGTTGACGAACATCACCTTGACACCTGCGCGTTTCATCTCGTCAATCAAGATCCATTGATGAGCGTATTGCCGTGACAGACGATCCGGGCTCAGACACAACACTGTTTCAAACAAGCCTTCGCCTGCCAGGTCTCGCAAGCGATCCAACGCCGGACGCGCTAACTGTGCGCCACTCACCGCTTGATCCAGAAAGTAGAACTCCTTCGAGAGCCGATAGCCTTTCTCCCGCGCATATTTCTCCAACTCTGCCACCTGGCTATCAATCGTCGCTTCCTGCTCTTGTTGCAAGGTCGATACTCTTGCGTAGACTGCCGCTAACTGGTTCATGCTGTGCCTCCCGAATCGGTTTCTCGTTTTCAACGCGGTTTGCCGCTTGGCCTATTTGATGATATGCTTCTCGCACTCGTTCAATGGCTCGGCGGTTTGGTAAACGCTCCATTCGGACAGTGATCGCTCGCTCGGCTCTCTTTGCCATGCCTGCCTCCTTGTGAGTTCACTAACTCCAATGAGACAAGCCTGTTGCTCTCAGCCACTTTTGCGAGGCCGTCCGCTTTTCCGTTCAGGAAGTTTTATTCGGTTTTCAAGGTGCAATGGTACGTTTTTGTCGTTTACTATCAGGACGTATCTGTGGTTTAATACTCCCATGATCCCAGTCTATTTGAAACTTTCCGGTTTCCTTTCCTATCGCGACCCGGTCGAGATCGATTTCTCAACCTTCGAACTGGCCTGTATCTCCGGCCACAACGGGGCGGGCAAGTCTTCGTTGCTGGATGCCATTACCTGGGCTTTGTTCGGGCAGGCCCGTAAGCGGGACGAATCGTTGATCAACACGCATAAAGATGTCAAGGCGGCGGAAGTGATCTTCGATTTCGAATACGAGGACAATAGCTACCGCGTCCAGCGCAGCCTGACGCGCAGCAAGGGGTCGATGCTGGAGTTCCAGATCCAGGATGGCGTGGATTGGCGACCACTCACGGAGCGCACCCTGCGCGAGACCCAGGCCCGTATCGAGCACATCCTGCGGCTGGATTACGAAACCTTTGTCAATGCGGCCTTTTTCCTGCAAGGCAAGGCTGACCAGTTCTCCCAGCAGACAGCCAGCAAGCGCAAGGATATCCTCGGCAGCATCCTGGGATTGGAGACATGGGAAATTTTCAAGGAGCGTACTGCCGAGCGGAGGAAGGCCATCGAGGCGGAACTGGCCCGGACGACCGGCCAGATTACCGAGATCGATGCGGAACTGGCCCAGGAGGAGCCCCGCAAGGCGCACCTGGCTGGGCTGGAAGCTGAATTGAAAAACCTGACCTCCGTCCGCAAAACCCAGGAGACCGCCCTTGAGAATGTCCGCCGGGTGGCGGCATCCTTGAACGAACAGCGGAAACTGGTGGATACACTGGCCGCTCAACTCGAACGCAACCGCCGCTCCGTATTGGACATCGAGGCCCGTCTCGCCGGGCGGGAAGCGGAATGCGCCGCCTTTGCAGATACCATCGCCCGCGCCAGTGAAATTGAGGCTGCATACCAGGCCTGGCAGCAAGCGCGGACTGACCTGGAGGCCTGGAATGCCCTGGCCGATAAATTCCGCGCACACGATGCCCGCCGCCAGCCCCTGCTGACCCAGATCGAAACGGAAAAGGCCAGGCTGGAGCAGGAAAAGGAAACGCTGACCAGGGATGAAAAAGTGATCGGTGAGCAGTTATCAGTCGTTAGTGATCTTGAAGTAAAGATAACCCAAGAAAAAAAGACCCTGGTTGAGATCGAAACCCGGCTTGCTGAGCGCACTGGCTTAGATGAAAAGTTGCAGTCTGCCCGCCAGATGGAAGCCGACCTGAAGGCCGAGAACACGCGCTTGAAGACTGAAATGGATGAACTCAAGGGACGCATCGAGAAGCTGGAATCCACTGATGGCGCAATATGTCCCCTGTGCGGACAGCCGTTGAGTCCCGAAGACCGCCTGGCATTGATCGAACGCCTGCAATCAGAAGGCAAGGTGATGGGGGATACCTGGCGCACCAATAAATCCCAACTGGAGGAACTCATGCAGCAGGCTGCAACCCTGGCTGCTTCCCAGGCATCTTTTACCTCGCTTGAAGAACAGCGCCTGGCACAGACGGCAACCGTCACGCAATTAACCGAACGCATCGAGGCCTCCCGCCGCGCCCAAAAAGAATGGGAGAAGACCGGCCAGCCTCGCCTGGCAGAGATCACCCGTGCGCTGGAGCAGGAGATTTACGCTGCCGACGTTCGAACGGCACTAGCCAAAGTGAACGATGAACTTAAGACATTGGGTTACGATGCTGCCGCCCATGATGCCATCCGCAAGTCGGAGGCGGAAGGCCGTTCTGCAGAGGAAACCTATCGCCTGCTGGAGAAAGCCCGTTCAGCCTTGAAACCCATCGAAGATGAAATCGCCAACCTGGAGGAGAACATCAGCAGGCAGAAGGTCCTGGTCAGCGAGCAGGAAAAGGAGCATGAGAGCGCCAGCGCGGCTCTGGCGCTGGCTGAATCCCAAGCCCCGGACCTGGATTCCGTCGAGCGCGCCCTGTTCGACTTACAGGAGCAGGAGAACCGCCTGAACCAGGAGGTTGGCGCGGCGCGCCAGAAGGTGACCGTGCTGGATGACCTGCGGGTTCGTAAATCCGGCCTGGAAGCGCATGTGGAGGAGTTCCGCCAGCAGGTTGGCCGCCACAAGCAACTGGAGCGCGCCTTTGGCAAGGATGGCGTTCCGGCGTTGCTGATCGAGCAGGCATTGCCGGAGATCGAGAGCCATGCCAATGAATTATTGGATCGGCTAAGCAACGGCGTGATGTCGGTGCGGTTCGTCACCCAGGCCGAGTACAAGGATAAGAAGCGCGATGATATGAAAGAAACGCTGGACATCCTGATCAGCGATGGCTCCGGCTCGCGCGATTACGAGACTTTCTCCGGCGGCGAAGCCTTCCGGGTCAACTTTGCCATCCGGCTGGCGCTGTCGCGCGTCCTGGCGCAGCGCAAGGGGGCCAGGTTGCAGACCCTGGTGATCGATGAAGGCTTCGGCTCCCAGGATGCCCAGGGCCGGCAGCGTTTGATCGAGGCCATCAACGCGGTCAAGAAGGATTTTGCCAAGATCCTGGTGATCACGCATCTAGAAGAACTCAAGGATGCCTTCCCAACCCGGATCGAGGTGGAGAAGGGGGAGAGGGGGTCGGAGGTGAGGGTGATTTGAATCATTCTATGTTTCTTGTTTTTCTCTCCTCCATCGCCTGCCTCCTTGGCCTGCTCATCGTCACCTGGTTGCACAGCCAACATCAGATGGATGTGGTGGCAAAACCGGTCATGCCGCCGGAAAACGGGCCCAAAATTTCTGTGATTGTTCCTGCACGAAATGAAGAGCGGAATATCCGCCGCTGCGTGGAAGCCCTGCTGGCGCAGACGTATCCCATTTTTGAAGTGATCGTGGTCGATGACCGTTCCACGGATCGGACCGGGGATATCCTTGACAGGCTCGCAGCTCAGGATGAGCGGATCAAGATCATTCAGGGGCGTGATCTACCCGAAGGCTGGGCCGGCAAACCCTATGCCCTGACACAAGGTGCGGCCGCGGCAACAGGCGAATGGCTGTGTTTCGTGGATGCCGATACCTTTGCCAAACCCGAAGCCCTGGCCGCTGTGTATCAAGGTGCATTGGATACCAAGGCTGATCTCTATACCATCATGACCGCCCAGGAGATGGGGACCTTCTGGGAGAAGGTTGTCCTGCCGTTGATCATGACCGCGCTCAGCGTAGGTTTCTCGCCGCGCAAGGTCAATGACCCGGACACCAAAGACGCAATTGCCAACGGCCAATTCATTTTCATCAAACGCGAAGTTTACGAAAAGACAGGCGGGCATTCCGCCATCCGAGAATCGATCGTGGAGGATAAAGACCTGGCGCTGCTGGTCAAGGACAGCGGCTACCGGTTGATCGTGGCGGATGGAAGGCAGGTGGCCTCCACGCGCATGTACACCTCCCTGGCGGAGATGTGGGA
>JBFYSM010000087.1:0-5485 GCA_041301605.1 Chloroflexota bacterium
GTGGAAATCGTCTCGGCAATCGCTCACGAATATCATTGGGATGGCTCTCCCAGAGAATGATTGAAGAGGCCTATCCAGATTCACTCACACTCCCTAGACTGTGTATTATCCGTAAATATAGTATCCCCCTGCCCCCTTCGGGGGTGCAAAGAAAGCAACCCACAAGACACCCTGCAGGCAGTGAAACACGAAAAGAATCCTTGGCATTGGCCGGGGATTCTTGCTTTTAAGGGAAACCAACTCGCTACATCGAGAATCCAACATTCGATGGTAGAATTTCGAGGCACACAGGCGGCAAAAGGAATGGCGATCGTTCCTCTCCGATCTGCACATTAGGTACGTTCACCGCCCAGCCTTACAGGAAGCGCTGAAAAGATTCTGGAAACCATCTCAAAAACCTGATGGGACGGCTCCTCACCTAGCAGTCCTGAAGGGGGCATGCCATCCGAAAAGGGGCGTCAGAGCCAGTTCAACAGTTTATGAGATCAGTTCAAATACCCGCCAGGAGAAATGATGAGAAAGAAGAAGCGTTTAAATTTTAACAGCACCGCCCCGGATTTGAGCATCCTTGACACGACCGGGAAACCGGTGCAGCTATCCAGCCTGTGGGCCAAGAAACCCCTGCTGCTGGCATTCACCCGCCATTTCGGCTGCACGCAATGCAAGGAGATGCTGTCCGAACTCATCGAAGGAAAGGATGCCATCGAGGAGGCAGGCCTGGGGATCGCTGTCATCATGCAGGGAACCCCAGAAGCATCTGCGGAGTTTGCAAAGCAGTATGCGCCAGGCCTTTTTGTCCTTGCCGACCCTGAACGAAGGGCCTACCAGGCCTACGGCCTGGAGCGCGGCAACCTGTTCCAGACTTTCCTGAACCGCAAGGTATGGGCAGCCATCCAGCAGGCCCGCAAGAAGGGCTATCGCGTGGAACCACCTCCCGCCGGGCAGGATGCCATGCAGATGTCGGGTACATTCATCATCAGCCAGGAAGGGAGGATCGAACTCCCCTACTACTACGATGATATTGCCGATCATCCCCCGTTGGAACTGTTGCTGGACGGGGTGCTGTCCACCCGCTGGAATGCGTCCTTCGATGGGCCGGTGGGCCCCGGTTTGGAAAAAGCAGGTGACCGGTCCGGGAGGCAAAAATGAGACACACCTTTTCTGTTTCCAGTTACCTGGCGCTGAAAGAGATCTGGCGCAACCGCGGCCGCTTCCTGCTGGTCAGCCTGGTCATTGCCCTCATCACCCTGCTGGTGTTGTTCATCGCTGCGCTGGGCGAAGGCCTGGGCAACGGCAACCGCGAGTACATTTCCAAACTCGAGGGTGAACTGATCGTTTACCAGGCCAAATCCGATTTCCTGATCGCTGCCAGCCGCCTCGGCACCGACCGCGTGAATGAAGTGCGCAAGGTAAACGGTGTGGCCGATGCCGGCATGATCGGCACCGCCAGCGCCACGCTGATCCTGCCAGGCGATGCCGAACCGCTCAAGGTGGCCTTGCTGGGCGTGGAAGCGGGGCACGTGGGCGAGCCGCCCGTGGTGGATGGTCACCAGCTCACCAGCGATGATGGGAATGAGGTCATCATCGACCGGAACACCGCCATCCGCACTGACCTGGCTGTGGGTGACGAACTGGAGCTGCGCGTCACCCAGGGGACCGAGGATGCGTTCTTTACACTCATCATTGTCGGGATCACGGATGGAGAACAATACAGCCTCCAGCCTTCCATTTTCGTCCCGTTCCTGACCTGGGACCGGGTGAGGCCGCAATCGGAGGCGGAAATCAATTTCGCGGATGCCACCGCCAATGTGATCGCAGTCCGGCTGGTGGACCCGAATGCGGCCGAGGAAATGCAGCAGAAGATCACCGATGAGGTGGAGAATGTAGATGTTGCCACTTTGATGGAAGCCATCCAATCCCTGCCCGGCTATTCCGCCCAGCAAAGCACGTTGAACACACAGGGGGGGTTCACCCTCTTTATCGGCATCCTAGTGATCGGCGGTTTCTTCCAGATCCAGATCCTGCAGAAAATCTCGCAGATCGGCGTGCTTAAAGCGATTGGCACTTCCAACCCCATCGTGGCATGGGCATCCGTGATCCAGATCGTAGCCATCACCATTATAGGAGTGGCCATAGGCGGATTGTTGACATTCCTGTTTTCACTCTCCTTTCCTCCAACCGTGCCGATCGTTTTCAATGGCACGAAATCGGCAATCGCACTGGCCGCCCTGCTTGCCATCGGTCCGCTCGGTGGATTGGTCTCCATCCGCTATGCGGTCCGCATTGAGCCTCTCAAGGCACTGGGGTTGAACTCATGAGCGACAACCTGAATACCAACTATGCCCTTGAAACCCGCGCTGTGGTGAAGAAATACCAGGCCGATGCGGGCACGATCTTTGCAGTGAACGAGGTTTCCCTGCAGGTTTCGGCTGGGGAGTTCGTCGCTCTCGTTGGGCCCAGCGGCTCTGGCAAGACAACGATGCTCTCGATGCTGGCCGCACTGTTGAAGCCAAGTTCCGGTCAGATCCTGCTCGATGGGAAAGACCTGGCAGGCATGAACGATGCAGAACGCGTGGTGATGCGCCGCGAGAAGATCGGGTTTACCTTCCAGGCCAATAACCTCGTCCCATACCTGAGCGCGGTGGAGAACGTGGAACTCATGCTACGCTTGAACAATCGACTGAACAAGGCCGGCAGGCTGCGCGCCCGGGAACTCCTTTCCCGGCTCGGCCTGAGCGAAAGGTTGAACAACCTGCCCGGGCAGATGTCGGGCGGACAGCAGCAGCGTGTGGCCATCGCCCGGGCGCTGATCCACAATCCCAGCCTGGTGCTGGCAGACGAACCCACGGCCAGCCTGGATACGGAACGCGCCTACCAGGTGGTGGAAACGTTTGCAGGCTTGATCCACGAGCAGAAGCGCGCCGGGATTATGGTCACGCATGACCTGCGCATGTGCGAGTATGTGGATCGGGTGCTCCAGATGCAGGATGGCCGCCTGGTGCAGGTTTACTCCACCCGGGCGGAGATCCTGAAACTGGCCAGAGGGGAAAAGGAGTAAGCCTCGCCCGCACCGCGGATCCGGGAAAGCAGTATCTACGCCTCCTGAGGGTATCTTTCCCACAGGAGGCGCTTCATTAAACCCTCCCACAGTGCATCGCGCCAAGTTGATCCCCAACGCCATACCGCGTTCCATGATGAACGCCCAGGGTGTATCCACCAGGCTGGCACTGGCACCACCATCAAACCTCTTTCACCTCACGTAGATACTTGTATAATCCAGCCAACCCCACATAAAGGTTTCCCCATGCCCACATTCACTCCCCTTGCCGATCCCAATGCTATCGTTTGCGGACCGAACGTCCGTTTCACGGTACTGGCCAGCCGCCTGCTGCGCCTGGAATACAGCCCCACCGGCGAGTTCGAAGACCGTCCTTCGCAAGTCTTCTGGCACCGAACGCAGCCTGTCCCGCAGTTCACATCAAAGGTAACGGATGTATCCATCGAGATCGAAACCGAGCACCTGCTGCTCCGTTACAAGATCAATCCACGCGGCTTCCACCGGACCACACTGTCCATCCGCATCAAGCCATCCGGGACAACCTGGCGCTACGGCATGCGGCCGCGCGGCAACCTGGGCGGCACCGCCCGGACACTGGATGCCGTCGTCGGGAAGACGCGCCTCGAAGCGGGTCTCGTTTCCAGATCCGGATGGGCAGTGGTGAATGATTCGCAGTCACTCGTCTTCGATGATAGGGGCTGGCTCACACCGCGCGATCATCCGCAGGTCGATATTTACTTCTTCGGTTATGGTTTGGCCTTCGCCGATTGCATCCAGGATTTCACCCATGCAGCCGAGCCTGTGCCAATGATCCCGCGTTACATCCTCGGCAACTGGTGGAGCCGCTATTGGGACTACACCCAGGATGAACTACAGACTTTGATGGAAGAGTTCCGCCAAAACGAGGTACCCCTTTCGGTTTGCATCGTGGATATGGATTGGCACATCACCCAGACCGGGAACGAATCCAATGGCTGGACCGGCTACACCTGGAACCGCGAGCTCTTCCCCGACCCGCCCGGCTTCATCCATTGGCTGCATGACCAGGGGCTCAAAACCGCCCTGAACCTGCACCCGGCCAAAGGGGTTTATCCGCACGAGGAGCAATACCCCGAGATGGCGCGCTGGATGGGCATCGACCCGGACTCGCAGCAGCCCATCCCGTTCGATGTGAACGACACGCATTTCATGGAAGGCTACTTCAAACTCCTGCATCACCCGCAGGAGGATATGGGCATCGATTTCTGGTGGACCGACTGGCAGCAGGGGCGCAAATCCAAAACGCCCGGCCTTGATCCGCTCTGGTGGCTGAACCACCTGCACTTCCACGATCTCGGGCGTGATGGGCGCAAGCGTCCATTCGTGTTCTCGCGCTGGGGCGGCCTGGGCAACCACCGCTACCCGATCGGTTTTTCCGGCGATACCATCATCCTGTGGCGGTCGCTCGCTTTCCAGCCTCGATTCACCACCACCGCTGCCAACGTGGCCTATGGCTGGTGGAGCCACGACATCGGCGGCCACATGGGCTTGGAGGGAACGCCCGAACTCTACGTTCGCTGGGTGCAGTTTGGCCTGTTCAGCCCCATCCTGCGCCTGCACGCTACCAAAAGCCCCAGCCTTGATCGCCGTCCTTGGGGGAAACCAGAGCGTTATTTCCACGCCGCCCGTTCTGCCATGCAGTTGCGCCACGCTTTCATCCCATACATCTACACGATGGCCTGGCGTGCCCACCAGACTGGCCTTGCCCCGGTTCTACCCATTTACTATGCAGATGTCTCACCCCAGGCCTTTTCCTGCCCGGATGAATACTTCTTTGGCTCCGAGATGATCGCCGCCCCGATCGTTTCACCTACCTCGCGCGCCACAGGCCTGGCGAAGAAACGGGTATGGTTACCTGCTGGAACATGGTTCAACTTCTTCACAGGGGAGATATTCCCCGGCGGGTGCTGGCACACTATCCACGCCACGTTGGAGGATATTCCCGTTTTTGCCAAAGCCGGGGCCATCGTTCCGTTGGGTCCACCTACCGGTTGGGGCGGGATCGAGAACCCGGAAGCGCTTGACCTTTTTATCTTTCCCGGCTCAAGTAACCGTTTCGAACTGTATGAAGATGATGGCGAAACCACCAACTACCAGCACGGCGATTATGCCCTGACCCCATTCACGCTCGAGCAAACTGGCAATACACTGACCTTCACGATCCATCCGATTCTGGGTGACAAATTGCAGGTTCCAGCCCAGCGCACCTACCGCATCCACCTGCGCGGCGTGGATGCACTGGTATCTTGTCAGCACCCGTTCGCTTACCAACCAGCGATGCGCACCCTGAGTCTCGAACCCATCATGCTCAAGCCGGATGATACATTCGTTGTTAAATTTAAATTCACAAGGTAGAAAACAACCTCATTTCGATGCATACGATTTAAG
>JBFYSM010000129.1:0-5589 GCA_041301605.1 Chloroflexota bacterium
ACCTGCGGTTGCATCCGTAACATACCAGATGTCGTGGTTTTGGAAGTTATACCGGATGTCATACCCCAGGTCTCCGGGAGGATTACCCAGTGCCACCCAGGCATCCGCCTGATAAGCCGGGGTGCCGGGCACAACCGGTCCGGGAGTGCCGGTATCCTCGCCCGGTTCTGGAGTAACTCCCGTCTCAGACTGTTCCCCCGCGCCGATCACTTTGACTTCCACCTCTTGACGTTCCACGGAGGTGCCCAGGTCTGCTTCGAGAACAAAGATCGTGGTTTCAGTCGGACAGACTTCCTGGTTGCCAGCCAGTGCGACCAGCTCTCCATCCAACCTGACCTCAAAGGCGGAAGAAGCATCCCAAACGAGCATGGTGCAATCTCCCGCCTGAACTTCGGCTGGGTCCGCCAGGAAGATCACCTCTCCCTGTGCAGGTTCCGTGGCAGCCTGCTTTTCACAGCCAGCCAGGATCAGTATGGCCCCCAAGAAAAAACTACCAAGCAACCTTTTTGCTTTCATGGCTCCACCTTGATTCTTCTATTAACCTTTGGTGCTAGTGGGTCATTCGACATGCTTATGGCCTTTTCTCAGGCGTAAACTATAGCTATTCTCATGACAACCGACCCACTAGCTTTAGAACCTGCTCCAGGCCCTTCTTGAGCGGTTCAATCTCGATGTGCTCGTGAACGGTATGCGCCCCGTTGCCATGCGTCAGGCCGATCGTCACGGCGGGCAACCCTTTACTCAAGGGAATATTGGCATCCGTGGAGCCGATGTTCAGTTTTGGCTGGATGCCCACATCTTGTAAACAGGATTGTGCCAGGGCCACCAGCGGGTGCGAGGCCGGGATCTCTCCCGCCGGGCGCTGGCCGATGATCTCCGCCTGCACCTGTACCCCTTCTTTGTTGGTGGCCTGTACCAGGCTCTCCACCTGCCCGGCCAGGGATTGCAGGTTCTGAACGCTCTCCGAGCGCAGGTCGAGCTCCAGGCTGGCCTCGGGTGCGATCGTGTTGACAGATGTGCCGCCTGCGATCCGGCCCACATTCAGCGTGGTGCGCGGCGCGGCCGGGACCGGCAGGGCGGTGATGCGGGACGCCAGGGCGGTCAACTCGTGCACGGCGGACGGCTTGCCGTAATCGATCCAGGAATGCCCGCCGGCTGTCCGGACCGTGATACGGTAACGCTGCACCCCCAGCCCGCGGTGGAAGACCTGACCCAGCGCCATGCCTTCCAACACGATATAAGCCAGCGGTTCTGATCCAAAGCGCTCAACCACGGCCTTCATGCCGCGCAGGTCGCCCAGGCCCTCCTCACAGGTGTTGGCAACCAGCCACAGGTCAGCGGTCAAGTTGATCCCGCGTTCGCGCAGCAGCCAGAGCAGGCCGAACAACCCGGCCACGCCGGTGGCATTGTCACCGATGCCAGGCCCGGCGACCGAATCCGGCCCGCGGAAGACTTTCAGGTCGATGGAAAGGGGAAAGACGGTATCGAGGTGGGCGCTGACGATGACAGGACGGATGACCGATGACGGACAACGGAGGTCATTGATCTTCCGTTGGTCGTTGGTTGTTGGTCGTTCGTAGTTGCCCGGCAACCGGCCATACACATTCCCGGCCGGGTCGATCTCCACATCTGCCAGGCCTTCCTCCACGAAACGCTGGCGCACGAATTGCGCCCGTTGCTGCTCGTGGAAGGTGGGCGCCGGGATCTGCTGGATGGTTATGGCTAGTTCGATGAGTCTGTTGATGAGAGCATCCATAATATTCTGCTTATACCACACGAACCATATCCTTGAGTGCTTCCAGGCGCGCCTGGGCCAGGCCCGGCAAGGCTTCCATGGCATGGAAGGCGCCGCTGCCCTCGATGTTCAATGATGCAGAAACATTGCCATACATGACTGCCTGCAACGGATCGTACGTCTGGCGGTAGCCGGCCAGGAACCCGCCGCAGAACGAATCGCCCGCCCCGGTCGGGTCTGCCAGGCGGGCAGGGTAGGCCGGGATCTCCCACCGCTTGCGGGAGTCGGCTTCATAAAGGAATTGGCCACGCCCGCCGCGCTTGATGACCACCAGCTCGCAACCAAAAGATGCCACCGCCTCTGCCATTTCCCACAGATCATTGGTTTTGCCCCAGAACAGGGCTCGCAGCTCTTCTTCGGAAGGCAGGAAAGCCGTCAGCTTGTGCAGCATAATGCGGATTTCATCCCACAAGGCGGGAACCAGGTAACCGCCGCCTGGATCCAGGCTGATGGTGGTTACCTGTGCCTGCTGGAAGGCCGTAAGCAGACGGCTATGAGCCAGGTAATCCATCGGGCACAGGTGGACTGCTCGCGCGTCCATATATTCTGCCGGGATATCTGCGGGGCGGGGCGAGGACGGCAGGGAAGTGGTTTTGCTGTCCATGGCTCCCTGGGAAGGCTGGTAACCGAACAGGAATTTGGGGAAAGTCAGCCCCAGGCGGGCGAAATGTGCGACCGGGTTGCCTTCCTGGGCGGTCTGCGGGTCGGTATAGGCCAGGAAGAAGCGCAGGTCGAGCGGCTCGGCCAGGATGCGGATGCCGCCCGTATCCAGCCCGCGCTGCTCGAAGGAACGGATCCATTCATGGGGATAATCCTCGCCAACCCGGCTCA
Source organism: Chloroflexota bacterium (assembly GCA_041301605.1). Lineage (GTDB taxonomy): Bacteria > Chloroflexota > Anaerolineae > Anaerolineales > Villigracilaceae > VGNO01. Next base: position 2,627 of record JBFYSM010000129.1, read on the forward strand.
ACAGGCCGATGCCACTTTCCCAAACCGCCAGGCCAGCCGCAGCGTATAGCAGGCAGCCTCCCGGCATATCGATCAGGGGACGGCCAGTGGGAGGCAGGATGGTATCACGGCGCAGGCGACCAGCCAGGATGAAAGTTGGATCCATGTGGTTCAAGTAACGAAAACTCTGCCAGAAGAGTCAGCCTGATCGGGCTTGAGCGGCAACAGGAAGGAAAATTTACTGCCCTTGCCCTCCAAACTCTCCGCCCAGATGCGGCCGCCATGCATCTCGATCATCACCTTGGCCACCGACAGCCCCAGGCCCATCCCGCCATGCCTGCGGGTCAGGTGTGATTCGACCTGGTAGAAACGCTCGAAGATGTGCGGCAGGTCACTGGCCGGGATGCCGATGCCATCATCCGCGACAGAGATTTTTACAAAACCAGGCACTTCCTCTGCCGAGATCTGGATGTGCCCGCCAGGGTTGGTGAACGTAATCGAGTTCTTTACCAGGTTGCTGATGGCAATGGCGATCTTCGATGCATCCCCTTCCACATGCAAATCATCCTTTGCCATGTTCACCCGCAAGGAAATCTCCCCGTATTTTGCCTCCTCAGTAAACGAATCCGCCACTTCCTCGATCACCCGCCGGATCGAAATTGACCTGCGCCGGATGCTGGCCACACCGCGCTCGAAATTGTCGATGTCGGCAATGCTGTCGATGATGCTTTTCAGTTTCATGGCATTCCGGACGATGATATCCATCTGCTGCTTGTGCTCTGCATCGATGATCTCGCGCAGGAAGGTGGCATGTCCGAGGATCAGGCCAAGAGGCGTGCGCAGTTCGTGGGAAGCGATGGAGATGAAATCATTCTTCATGCGGTCAAGTTGGGAGAGTTCATCCAGGGAGTGCTGGATCTGGCTGCGCGTCCGCTTGTTCTCCATCGCAACAGCCGCCTGGGAAGCCAGTATCTCTAGGATTGACAGGTCATCCCCGGTATAATGTGCCTGGCCTGCCTTATTGAGCACTTCCATCACACCGATCGGCTCGCCGCGGTAGATGACCGGCACGGCCAGGATCGAACGGGTTTCGAAGTCTGTGGCCTGGTCGACAGATCGGTCATGGCGCGGATCGGAGCGGACATCCGGAACGATGACCGGTTTGGCTTGCCGGCAGGCCCATCCTGCAATGCTATGATCCACCGATACACGGATATCCCGCAGCACATCCCGGTGGAACCAGGGCATGGCCAGAAAGCGCAATTTGCCGCTCTCCGGTTCGTATTCCAGGATGGATGCCAGTTCGCTGGAGGTCGACTCGGCCGCCAGGGCTGTGATGGATTGCAGGATCTGCTCCGCCTCCAGTGGCGCACTCAGGCTGCGGCTGATCTCCAGCAGGCGTTCGAGGGTTTGGACGTGATTGCTATCGGTCATGGTATTCTCTCGTTTTGATTATAGCAAATTAGCCGAACAAATGAAAACGAAGGCTCTCTGGGAGTTGCCATGATGGATGGAAAGATATGGGGGTATGGGGCGGGCGAAGCCCGCCCCATACCCCCAATTTCCTCCCTCTTCCGGCGATTCCCAGAGAACCAAACGAAGTAAAAGATGAACACTGACTTGGATCATGAAAAGAAGTAGCCTGCGGCAGATCGTCGACCGCAGCCCGTTACGGCATTTGATTGCCGCCCTCTTGCGCAGGATGTGGAATATGTCCGACTGTATCTTCTGCAAAATCATCAATGGCGAGTCGCCTGCCCGCGTGGTTTATCACGACAAGCTGGTGACCGCCTTCCACGACCTCCACCCGGCTGCCCCGGTGCACATCCTGGTGGTTCCCAACAGACACATCGACTCGCTCAACGAGCTGACCCCGGAGGATGAATCCGTGGTGGGGCATATGTTCATTGTTGCTGGCCAACTAGCGAAAGAGCAGGGTATCCATGAAGATGGATACCGGTGCATCATCAATACCGGCGCTCATGGTGGGCAGACGATTTTTCATTTGCATTTACATCTGATTGGCGGGGGACGGATGAAATACCCGATGGGATAAAAAATGAGCGGTCACTTGACCGCCCATCTCACTCTATTTCCTAAGCTTCCAGGCATATACCCCCAACCCAACTGCCGCCAGGAGGATGGCCGCGCCGAGGATACCGAGCAGGGGGGATCGATTTCCGCCCGCACCGCCTGTCTCGGTTTGCTGACCCTTGAATTGGGCGCCAAATGTCACGTAGACCGTATTGCCAGCCGTAACCCGGATGCCAGCCGAGAACAGGGTGGTTGCATTGTAGCCATCGGGAATGCCTGCACTGACCGTGTATTCACCCTCCGGGACCTCCACGAAACAGGTCCGGACAGGTTCTTCCGTCTCCGGATCGATTTGGGAAACCGTATTGAGCGTTTTGGAATAGGCACCGCTGAGGGATGTCAGGCTGACCGGGCTGTCCGCGATCCCGAATTCGGTATCCTCCTGACGCAGGGCATCCCCGTTCAGGTCATCGTACAGTAACACACAGACATCCGCTGTGCCGGGGAAGGGAGTCGGCGTGGGCACGCCGGGTGTTGCGGTGGCAGCAAATGGCGAGGTCGGTGAAGCAACCGCAGGCCCGCCATAACCGATGACCAGTGGCTGGCCAGGTTGGATGGTGCAATTTTCATCCAGGTTGTTGGTCTGGATGATATATTGCACCGATACACCGGTCAGCAATTGGATCCGCAGGCAGGTATCCAAATCCTGCACAATGTAGATGATGCGTCCGTCAGGTTGGGCGGTTGGGGTGGCATACTGCTGGGCAGGGGGCGCGGAACTTCCCTCCGCCAGAACAACCAACGAGAGTTGCAGGAGGAGCAGTATGCTCAAGGACAGGCCAATGATCAGTGAGATTCTCTTTTTCATGGAAGGTCTGGGGCGAATTATATCATTTGGAGTTACGCAGTTGGGGTGGATTCGGGGGTGGGTTTTGGGGGGGGTGAGCCCC
>JBFYSM010000147.1:0-4088 GCA_041301605.1 Chloroflexota bacterium
TGATGGCTGTCCGGGCGCGCCCAGGGGTGGTGCTGGCGGACGCGCTCTAAAGCCTGCTCTGCGCTCAACCCTTCGAGCAGGATCAAAACCGCGCAGCAGATGGTGGTGGAACGGTTCATCCCGGCCACGCAGTGCACCAGCACCCGCTGCCCGGCGTGCAGGCGTTCGATCACCCATTCCGCTTCCTCCCGGATTTCATTCACGGTCATTCCCTCTGATCCTTCGCCCTTGTGCACCCAGCGGTCACGGGCGGGAGGCAGGTCATGGCCTTTCAGCCAGCGGCTGGCTTTTTCACCCAGGTTGAGCACGGCTTCCACATCCGGCCTTCTTTCGGGTTGGTTTTCGATGTTCCCGATGAACAACCGGCGGCGGTGTTCTAAGCCACCCATCCGGAATGGCACCGGGTCGCCGCCGAAACGCCTGTAGATTGATAAAGGCTGCGGGACCAGGCCGGCCGGCATGGGCGGCGCGGGCGAACAGTTGCGCTCATCGGAGAAGGGGATGGGCTGCCCCTGGCGCGTTTCGTTCTGTGCGCCGTGCGCATAAAAGCGGATTTCGGCCTGTTCCGCCGAACGGCCAAACATCAGGTGGAAGGGCAGGCGTTTCTCTTTGGGCTGCCAGCTGTACAGGTCGACGATGGTGCGGGCCGGGTGCCCGGTTGGGATCTGGTCCACTTCCTGGTACAGGCCGCGCGGGTCCAATTTTTCGATGCCGGTGAAACGCAGGCGGCGCGGGATGTAGACTCCCTGCACGCGTTCTGCGATCTTCCCATCCCGCTCGAACAACTCCGGGGTTCCAGCCAGCGCCTGGGCATGGTATTCCAGCACAAAATCCTCATGCCGGCCGCGCTTCTCAACGAAAAATGTGTCGAGAATTCCAGCCGCGATCGGTTCTGCAACTGGTAGTTGGATGATGTGCGTATGCTTGTGCGATATGGTCATGGAGGCTGGCTATGGGTTCTTCAGCGTGTCATCGTGGTCGCCGAGGGCGCGCAGGTGGAGGATATCCCCCGGTAAACGTTCGCAGGTGAGCCGGTGGTTGATGTCCACGCGGGCTTCGTAAATACCCTTCGCTCCCTGGATCGGTTTGGCTTGCAAGGACGGGTGCCGCGGATCCTTGGCCAGCAGGGCGATGGCTTTCTGGACTTTTTGCTGGATGGCTTTGGGCAGGTTCCCGTAGGATTTCGTGAAACGCCGGGTGAATTCAATCCTCGGCATCTTCTTCCGCCTCTTCAGCCTGTTCCAGGAAGGCAATTGCCTCTTCTACCTTTTCGAAGGTGTAAACCTGCCCGGCTTCGATATCCTCATCGACTTCACGTTCCATCTTCTGCCAGTGCTCTGTCCAGAACCAGGCCTGCTCGGGGTCGATGACCTGGGCGGGCGCGACGGCGACCTGTCCATTTTCGGTCAGGTAGAAAAGGATATCATCCCCATCCCGGACGCCGAGGTGTTTGCGGATGGCGGGCGGCAAGGTGATCTGGCCGCGTGAACGCAGGCGGGTCTTGTAGATGGGGCGCTTCTCGCTCATATATCTGCCTCTGGGAATTAGAAAATCAGAATTTCGCACCCATTATAACATTAGGGTGCATCCTAAACAAAACCGGTTCTCTGGGAATCGCCGGAAGAGAAAAAAATGGGGGTATGGGGCGGGCGAGGCCCGCCCCATACCCCCATATCTTTCCATCCATCACGGCAACTCCCAGAGAACAACAAAACCAATCCGTGTAAATCCGTGAAATCTGTGGCTAGGATTTTCGTGCCACCCTGCTCATCGCATACTCGGCCAGCGCCGTGATGGTGAGACTCGGGTTGACGCCCGGGTTGGCCGGCATGACCGAGCCATCCACCACATACAGGCCGGGATAGTTATGCACCTGGTAATCCAGGCCGATCACACCCTCCTGGTCATCGCGGCCGAACGGCACGCCGCCCATGATGTGGGCCGTGGTCGGGAAGTTGAACAGGCTGTCGGTGAAGGATGTCTGCGGGATGCCGTTGACCTTCTCGGCAAAGCGGCGTGTGACCTGGTTGGCCTGGGTCAGTTCGCTGGCAACGTGCTCCTTCTCAGGCCGGATGACCAGTCCCTTGCGGCCAAAAGTGAAGAAGCTGCGCCCCAGGCGGACACGGGTCAGGTTTTCCTCGGTCTGCATGACCAGCAGGATGGTGGTATAGCGCGCCCAGCGCGAGAAGAACTTGGAATAGAGGAAATCGATTGGATGCCGGATCATCTCCCAGAGCGTCTTCAGGATGCGCTTGGGGATGCTGCCGGTCTCATCGATCAACGGGGCAACCAGCGTGCGGATGAACGAAGCCCCATCGGTATAGCGCACCGGCTCGACGCGCGTCACATTGTCGGCGCTAAAGATGGATGTGATGGCGATACCCTTGGAATAATCGATATGCCGGTCGCGGCTGGTTGCCCCCAGGATGTTCTCGCTGTTGGTGCGGACGCGGTCACCCAGGCGCGGCGAGATGCGCGGCAGGGAATGGGTCACCTCGCGGCAGTGGAAGAGCAGTTCCAATGTGCCCAGCATGCCAGCGGAAACGATCACATTGCGTGCCCGGACCGTCTGCCTGCGCCCCTTGAATAACCTGGTCGAGCGCTGGTAATCGATCTCGTACCGCGCGCCATCTTCCAGCGGTCGTCCGTCATCCTTCGTCGGTCTGATATTGATCACTTTCATCTCAGGCACTATGATCGCCCCATTCTTCTCTGCGAAATAGAGATAATTCTTGACCAGCGTATTCTTGGCGTTGTACCGGCAGCCGACCATGCAGCCGCCGCAGTAATTGCAGGCGGTTCTTTCCGGGCCTGCACCACCGAAATACGGATCAGGGAAGGTGCGGCCTTCTTCGTCCGGCTTGCCAAAGAAGACGCCCACTTCGGTCGGCTGGACGGTATCCCCGTGGCCGAGTTCAACAGCCAGTTCGCGCAGTTTCTCGTCGGCCGGCCAGAGCCGCGGGTTGGTGGTCACACCCAGCATTTTACGGGCGGTCTCGTAGTGCGGTTGCAGTTCTTTTTTCCAATCGTTGAGGTGTTTCCAGGCTGGCGCATTGAACAGCCGGTCGTCCGGTTCGATCAGCACATTGGCATACATAAGGCTGCCCCCTCCGACCCCGCTGCCGTGCAGGGCCAGCAGGCCGTTCATAAAGGTCATCTCGAAGATGCCGTGGCAGCGCAGGGCTGGCAGCCAGAGGAACTTCCAGATGTTCCAGTTGGATTTGGGGAAGTCCGCGTCTTCGAAACGCTTGCCGCGTTCTAGGACAAGCACCGAATAGCCCTTCTCGGTCAACCGCATGGCGGAAACAGACCCGCCAAAACCGGAACCGATGATCACATAATCGTAGATCGGCTTGCTCATCAATTCTCCTTTGGCGAAGGCGAACCTTGATCGAATATTACTTGCGCAGCGGCTGGGACATGGTGATCAGTTCCACCCGCTGTTCCCAGCCCAGTTTCTTCCAGAAGGCGATGCCGCCCTGGTTGTCACTCTCCACGTAGAGGTGGCAGCGGCTGATGCCGATGCTGGTCAGGGCGAACATGCAGCGCCCAACCAGGGATTTCCCGATCCCCTGGCCGCGATGGGATTTATGAACGGCCAGGTTATGGATGTAGCCATGCCGGCCATCGTGTCCACATAAGGCAGCGGCGATGATTTTCCCCTTATCCAGGGCTACGAAACTGAGGTGGGGATTCCTTTCGAGGAAATTCTTGACGCTCTTGCTTGAATCATCGTCCGTGAGCATCAGCTCCTCACTGTCCTTCCAAAGGGCATAGACTGCATCGTAGTCATCCATCGTCAATTCACGAAGTTCGATTTTCATGGAATACTCCTATGATTTACTCAACTTCTATCGCCATTGCCACTGCTTCCGAGCCGCCCAGGCAGAGCGAGGCAATACCACGCTTCAGGCCGCGGTCTTTCAGCGCAAAGATCAGAGTGGTCAGGACGCGCGCCCCGGATGCACCGATGGGATGGCCGAGCGCAACCGCGCCGCCGTGCACGTTGACCTTGGCCCAATCCCAGCCCATATCTTTCAGCGCATACCCGTCTGCCAGCACCTGGGCGGCGAAGGCTTCATTGAGTT
>JBFYSM010000155.1:0-3047 GCA_041301605.1 Chloroflexota bacterium
ATTCCTACGTTTTTTTAACATTGGGGTATAATGCGAGAAATTGTTAAGGTTGATTTATTGATAATTCCATGAAACCAGAATTGCTTCTTTTGATTGAGGCCAAGCACGCAGATCATCCAGCTTTCACTCCTGCTCTTCGGAAAAAGGGTTTTGATGTGGAAGTTGTTTCCAGCGGCAAGGAAGCATCGACGCGCCTGGAGCAGGAGCCAACCATCAGCGCTGTTGTTGTGAATGCCGCCTCATTGCGAACCAGCGGAAAGCGCATTTGCCAGGCGCTGCGCGATAAGGAAAGCGATCTGCCCATCATCTTGATCCTGGATCCGGAAGCCAGTGTCGAGGATACAAGTGCGAATGTGACGTTGAACCTGCCCTTTACGGCCCAGAAACTGGTAAACCGCATCCGAAACCTGCTGCCGGGTGATGGGAAGAACAACATCAAGGCGGGGCCAATCCAACTGGATGTTGAAAATCACATTGTTCGAAGCCTGGGTCGGCAAAATCGGATAACCCCTCGGCTGGTAGCATTGTTGCGGATTTTGATCGATCACCGCGGCGAGGTGGTAGAACGTAAAATGTTATTTTCGAAAGTTTGGGAAACAGATTACACGGATGACACTCGCACGCTGGATGTGCATATATCCTGGCTGCGGCAGGCGATCGAAGTGGACCCCTCCCATCCGCGCTTCCTGAGAACGGTGCGCGGGATAGGTTATCGCCTGGATATCTAAATCTCCTTTACTAGCAGATCGCCGGATATGGTAACCGCCCGGATACAGATGGGGGTATTAACCATTGGGAGCGTCATCATTCCTGAGAGTTCCCCGGAGCGATTCGGACGGTGGGCCTGAATCCTGCTCTGGAATGTGCTTCCATTCCAATCCGGATCAATCTCCCAGTAATCCAGGTTGGAGATATTGGTCAGGCGAAGAATGTTGCCATCTCGTTCGCAGTGGAGGTTTTGTTTGCCGGTCGGGATTATCGCCTCAGCATCGCGTTGGAATGTAAATGGAAATCGAGCGGAATCCACCAACCGGTTGCGGGTGGTGTGGATTGCACGCCAGGTGCCATCGCAAGCCAGGAAATTGCGCCCCGCTCTTGTCGCAACTACCGGTGTTGTTCCAGAACCACAGAAGAAATCTGCGACAAGATCTCCTGCATTGGATGATGCCAGAATAATCCTTTCCAGCAGGCTTTCCGGTTTTTGTGTGGGGTAACCAGTGCGTTCTTTGTGGAGGCGGGCGACAACAGGGAAATACCACCAATCTTCGGGGACTTTTCCGCGAGCGAGATCTGGTATTTTCCCGAATCCAGCTTTCTTCGAAGCCTCGAATGTTTTGACTGTGCTGGGGTTATACGGTTCCCGGATGGCATCGACATTGAAGGTATATCGATCGCTCTTGGTGTATACCAAAATCGTGTCATGCTTGCGATTGAACGCAGACCGGATAGGTGAAGGCCCGTGATACACCCACGCAATTTCATTTAGAAGCCGTTCGCGTCCAAATATCTCGTCTAAAATCAGGCGTGCATAGGCATTTGCATGCCAATCGAGATGCAGGTAAAGCATTCCGGTTGGAGAAAGCAATCGATGCATCCACACGAGCCTGGGATAGAGAAAATCCAGGTAGGCATCCAAATCTTCCCAATGATCGGCATACCCTTCAGACAGTTGCCATTCGGTTGGCTTGCGTGAATCTTCTCCACGCCCGACCCGCATTGGATAGCGCCTGTTAGTGAAGAATGGGGGATCGGCGTAAATCAGATCGATCTTTCCTTCATACTTTGCAAGCAGGGCAGGCATCACCTTTAGGTTATCCCCAAGGATGAGATGGCTTTTCGGCTCTTCCAGGGGGTAACCCTGTCCATGCGGGTAGGTCACCGCCTCGAGAACCAGTTCGGCAGGTGAAGGGTCGTGTAGCGCTTTTGACGGCCAATGAAGGGAGGGCATGGGTCAGTAGATGATCACTTGTGTCCCAAACCCGGGCTGCTCGCGTTCATCCGGATCGATGACAGGTCTCGACCAGAGATAGATCCAACGGGCTTCGTGTGTGCGCATATTGACGCAGCCATGGCTCATGGGGATGCCAAAATTGTCGTGCCAGTATGTGCCATGCAGGGCGTGGCCTACTTCAGTGAAATAGCTGTTGTACGGTACGCCAGGCAGTTCGTAAGCCTCCAGGTCGGAAACAAGATTACCTTCCCCCATGTGGGCGGATGGTACCTTGCTCATGATGTTGAAGTCCCCGGATGGTGTGGTGGTAGGGATGCCATTATCGGTGTTCGGGCCACTCGGCACACCCGTGGAAACCTTCGTTTGCAGGACAACCTGATCGTTTTCGTAAGCAGTCAGGAGTTGATCTCGCTTGGATATTTCGATCCGTTTCTGGCTGAAGGGTATGTCAGGATTGATCGGAGAAAGTTCCGCTGGCGGGATGAGCCGCAAGTGGATGGCAGGCGTGTAGAGATTGACAAATCTTTTCGCGCCATGAAGGATCCGGTACCATGGCTGCCCATCCGGTCCTTCTTCCAATCCAAGAACCCAGTGAACAGAACCATAGTAAAGCCGGTATTGCGGTTCCCAGGTTGAGCCATCATGCAGGAATGGTTGGCTGTATGGTACGGTCACCTCCGCGAGTTGACCGCCTTCTGGTATTGAAGAGATTACCGGGTTATAGTGGATCTTCACCTTCTGCAACCTGGCGCGGTGCATATAGCCGCCCCAAACCCGGTACCAGATGGGATTGTATTTTGGCGTTTCTGCCTCAACCTCATCGTAGACGGTAACCAGATCGTCGCGATACCACTGCCCTACGATGGCACTCTCGTCGGATGGTTCTCTGTAAATACTGACACTTGTTATGGCGACACGCACCAGACTGGTAGCTTCAAATTCGGTGATTTCGGGAAGGAACGGCGTGAAAGCCATCGAACCGATGGAAAGTGCGCTCAATTTTAAGAAGTCACGCCGTGATAGCTGTTTCATCCACTGATCCTTAATTCGTATCATCTCAATAACTTGGGGGGGGGCGGGGGGGGGGGGTGGGGGG
>JBFYSM010000173.1:0-5877 GCA_041301605.1 Chloroflexota bacterium
CCCCCCAAGTTATTGAGATGATACAAATTCTAGCTACTCTGGGGGCAGGATTGGGATTACAACCTCAGGCTGATCACCTACCAATGATTTAAGGAACGCGACAATTGCGGCTTCCTCTTCCTGCGATTCCCAGAGAACCAAATCTTGGGAAGCAAAACAAAACCGGATTTGTAATAGACATCCTATTCATCCTGGGATGTGTTTCGGCGCGCCCCGAACAATCTGGCAGGATCGCCGATCAATTGTCTCAGATGATCGCGGAGTTTCGGCATCTCCGGCGTGTTCATCCCGTTCGTCAACCAGTTACCGGATCTGCGTTCTATCAGCCAGTTTTCACGGCTGCGGGAGGCAGACGCCAACCGTTTCTTCAATGCTATATCTTCTTCAACCAGCAGATTGCGGAAGGATGTCAACTCAGCAATGTAATCATCCAGGACACGAACGGCGTTTTCCCGGTTGGCATTAACTTCTTCATATCGGGCCCCACTGCTGTGCAAAGCCAGGGCAGTCGATGCAGCAAATACGCTCCCGGCCAGCTTTTGGCGGTCGGTCCAGCCTGGGGCGTTAACGATGGCATTTGTCAAGGCCGCGGACGCCAGCCCCGGCAGGGTGTGCACGGCAGCCAGGAAGCCATCCACCTCCATCGTGTCAGTAAATAGAGGAACCGCACCCAACAGGGCAATAAAATCCGCCGCCAGTTTGAGGGCATCATCATCTGACACGATCGCAAACAATCCTTTTTCGAAAAGGTCGGCGCGGGCGGATTCGACCCCGCTGGCGGGGTCATCCAAATACGCTGGATTGAACACCGGGTACAGGCCGACATAGTGGCAAGTTTGGGGCAGGAGCTCTTTCACCCACCCGCTGACAGTTGCCTTGGATGGGGAGGTATCCATGATGACCACATTTTCTTTCACTTCGGAGGCGATGATCTCCAAAGTCTCCCGGATTTGATCCAAGGGGATCGCCAACAGGATGATATCCGCCTTTTCCACCGCAGCCGGTAGGTTGACCTGCACCTGTTCCACCACGCCGAGTTTCAGCGCCTGGCGGGCGATCGAATGATCGATATCATTCCCGATACGGGTCAACAGGTCCGTATGCTTCGCCAGCGCCAGGCCGATGGAAGCGCCGATCTTGCCCAAACCGATGATGGTCAGTTGAACGGTCATTTTGCCTCTCAGTTGGAATCATCCGCATCCTGTAAAGCACCCAGGAGAGGAAGTTCTGCCCGTTTATCCCTATCCTGGTGGTGGCGGATAAGTTCGATGGCGCCCTGGGCGACGCTGGTTTGTGCGATCAAATCCGCACCCCAGGCCGGGTGCTGGGCGGCGATCACGAACGGACGCCGGAAACCGCGCGGTGTCCCTGCTCCCCAGCGCCGGGCAAGCCGCGGAAAGAACCTGTGCCCCAGCACGATCGCCACCCGCTCCCAGATGGACAACGGGTAAAGTATCTTGCCAACGTCATGAAGAAGGGCAGCCGCGAGGAGTTCGCGGTGTGTATATCCCGCTTCTCTCAACCGCTGGAATACGGAAAAAGCATGCGCCCGTTCGGAAGGCTGCATGCGCAGGAAGAGGGTCAACTGGGCAGGGTTGAGGTGACCGCGGAGTGCGTCTATCGGCACGGCATCCGGGGTGGGATGCAGGGCACGGCGGAATTGTTCGATGCGGTAGCGGATGCGGGAAGTTGGGGGCAAGGCAGTATCTCTGCTCGGAATGCAAAGGATTATATCATTGTGATAGAATCGTGAGAGCCGGGGACGCCGACCCCGGCTCTCTTTTGAAAGGAGGAGAAGAGAAATCGCCTTACGAAAATATAATACCATCTTCATCCAAAAAGTACATGACGCATACCCTACGATTACCCTACGAATGTCTGGCAAAATCGTATTAATCTATGATGTTTCTGCAATGAAATCCCGCCCCTCTGGAGCAAGGAATGTTTTCGTACGCGATCGAAACGAAAGCTCTTGGCCGCATCTATAAAATCCGCGGCAGCAAGAAAGAGAAGAAGATCCGCAAGGAACTGGTTGCCCTGGCGGATGTGAACCTGGAGATCGAACAGGGCGAACTGTTTGGCCTGCTTGGTCCGAACGGCGCCGGGAAGACAACCCTCATCAAAGTACTGACCATGCTTCTCGCCCCGACTTCAGGCCGGGCACGCGTCGCCGGGTACGATGTGGTCGAGGAAGCGCCCAAGATCCGCCCGTTGATCAACATGGTCTCCGGCGGCGAGTCGTCCGGTTACGGCCTGCTGACGGTGCGCGAGAACCTGTGGCTGAAATAAATGGATATCGCCCCCATCTGCATCCCGGCCTACCTGCTGGGACGCGGCGTGGCCGGCTTCCTGATCGCCTCGCTGTCGGTGCTGATCACCATCCTGGCCGGGGTGCTGTTCCTGTTCTCCGGGGCGATCTACCCGCTGACGGTGTTGCCCACGTGGATGCAGCCGATCGGCTACGCCATGCCCATCACCTACTGGCTGGAACTCATCCGCCGGTCGCTGATCGGGAATGTGGCGCAGGTTTTCCCCACCCTGGCGCGCTTGAGCAACCTGGAACTGCCTGGCATCCTGGTCGGGTTGTCGGTGGTTTTTGGCGTGGCCTCCATTTTCACCTTCCGCGCCTGTGACCGGCGGGCGCGCGAGCGCGGCTTGATCGACCGGGTGACGAATTATTGACAGGAGGATCCCATGACCCGTGAACTCTCCGCTGAAAAGCCTCTTTCCATTGGCCAGGTCAAGGATACGCCACTGGGAAATTTCTGGCTGGCGGTATCCGAGTTCGGATTGATTGCCGTTCATTGGGCAGATACCCAGGAGGACTTCGAAGCCTACCTGGCCAAACGCTTCAAGCGTTCCATCCAACTGGATGAGTTGGAAATCGCCGCGGCATCAGAACAGATTCGGGAGTACCTGGCTGGGGAACGCAAGGAATTCAGTTTGGCCATCGACTGGTCGTTGATGAGACCCTTCCAGCGGGAAGTGCTCAAGATCACCTTCGCCATCCCCTATGGCGAGACGCGCACCTACAGCGAGATCGCCCACCAGATCGGCCGGCCGCGCGCCGCCAGGGCGGTGGGCCGCGCCCAGGCCACCAACCCGATGCCGCTGGTCATCCCTTGCCATCGCGTGATCGGATTGGATGGAAAGTTGCACGGCTACGGAGCCGGGGAGGGGTTACCTACAAAAGAATGGTTGTTGAAGATGGAAGGGGCTGTGATGGCTTGAAGACAAGCCTCGCTCGTATCGAGGAGTGCGTCGCACCTCCCTACCCTCCACACTCGAAGGCATTTCGTTGGATGAAACAGATTTCCTTACCCGTCAGGTGCGACACATTGCTTTGGTGGTAATAATGAGGCTATAATTACATTGTGAGGTTGCCTTGAGTCGCATTGCCGAGATTTTGTCGCTGGTCCGAAATGGCCTGTACTATCTGACGGAACACGCCGATGATGAAGCTCAAGCGGATGGTTTGGATATCTATGATGTCGAGCAAGGACTGTTGTCTGGTAAAATCCGACGATCTTGGTCGAAGGAAGGAAAATATGAGATTGTTGGAAAAGCCCTAGACGGTCGGCCAATAGGAGTCGTGTGCCGGATTACTGCCGGTGGGAAAGTTCGAATAATCACGGTTTATGAAGACGATCCCAAATGAGGTTCTTATGACTGAAAATTTCTGGAAAGGCGAAACCTGTGAATATTGCGGCGGTGAAATCGTCGAGAAACCTGTGACCATGCACCGCAAGGTCAGAGGCAATTACGTTCTGCTGGAGAACGTTCCAGCCGGGGTATGCAGGCAATGTGGCACACGCTACTATTCCGCCAACGTACTCAAAACCATCGAAGAAAACCTGCGCGGGCGCCGCAGGGCAAGCCGGGAGATCGTCGTGCCCGTTTATGCATGGCCCGGATAGGATGCTGGGGAAAAGCGTATAGAGTAGGATCGGGGTCTCTGCTGGGAGACCCCGATTGTATTTATGCACCCCCTTGCTCGCATGGCATATTACCCTGCTACCGGGTGATTGGCATGGATGGCAAGCTGCATGGCTATGGCGCGGGAGAAGGATTGCCTACCAAGGAATGGCTGCTGAAGATGGAAGGGGCGGTAATGGCTTAGCAAAGATTTTTGGCACTTGGAGTTTCTACGGTAAAGGTGACCAACTGGGAAGATTATCATTTGCGGTGTTGTTCGTCAAAAATGAGAGTTCTTGCGTTCGAAGATCATACAGAACAATCTCGTTGTCACCTTCATCATTGTCATTAGAAGCAAATACAATTAGATTGCCATCAGGCGACCATTTACTTCCCCATCCACGAATACTACTTATTTGGTATAAAGAATAAGCATAATAAGATTCTAGATTTGAAATAAAAATTCCCGGAACATTGTCATTCCGTGTTGATGTAACCGTGATTCTTTTACCATCCGGCGACCAGGATGGGAAAAAATCTTCTGCGGCATTACGGAAAGGATTCCGTAAGTCGCTACCATCTGCATTAACTATTATGATTTCCTGGTTATCAAACGCATCGGTGGAATAGGCGATCTGTTTGCCGTCAGGTGACCATGTGGGTCCCCAATCATCCGCATCGTCATAAACAAGGCAAGTAGGATTGCTTCCATCAGCATTCATCATAAATATGTCACTTGAACCATCTAGACGGTTTGTTGAAAACGCGATCTTGGTTCCATCAGGTGACCATGAAGGAAAACTATCCACTGCCAAATTGTTGGTCAGATTCCTGACATTAGAACCATCTGCATCCATCAAAAAGACTTCTTCATTTCCTGAGCGATCGGATGTGAAAGCAATTGTGCTGCCGTCAGGCGACCAAACAGGTCCCCAATCATCAGACGGATCAAATGTTAAACGAACAACCTTGTACCCTGTAACATCCATAACATAGATCTCAGGATTACCATCGCGTTCAGAACTGAATATTATTTTTTGCACATCCATATTGTACAGCCACCATATATCACGATCATTTTCAGCTTCGGCCAAATGTTCTAGCTGTTCTAAAACAAACGCCCGATCATGCCACAATCCTGAATATTGCGGCTTCAAGTTGGATGGCACCATTTCGATAGCCAGGTTGAAATAGATCAAAGCTAACTCTGGATCGTTTCTTTCTACGGCCTTCTCAGCAAGTTGCTGACAAGATTGAAAGGAAGCACACCCCGGTTTATATTTATAAAAGAAAACAAAATAAATCCCAATGATCACGAGCATAATAATTACAACGCTCATGATCCAGACAACCCTTCTTTTACTAATCCATGGCTTAGCTCGAAAAGACATGGTTGATTCTGTCAACTTCTTCCTTGCCGCATTTTGCACTCCCTGCCGGTCAGGGTACTTCGGTTCAGTCGCCTTGACCTCCTGCCATTTATCCAGCGCATCCTGATATTTCTCTTCCTTCAACAAGCGCACGGCTTCGGCATATAAAGCAGCGAGTCGATCCTGGCGTTCGGTTTCCTGTTCCTCGCGGGCCAATCCACTTTGAGCTTTTTTACCAATCCTATCCGGATCCTGGAAGTGATCATCCAACCTTCGGATTTGTTCAAGTTTCTCCAGCACATTGCGCCACTTCTTCGAGCGGAGCAATCCATGTGCCTGTTCGTAGAGCATATTGACTTGATTGGCGCGTTTGTTGTTCTCCTCGATCTTGGCAATTTCATCTTCGATTTTTCTCAATAACACTTCCGTCTCAAGGAAGCCGGTTTGTGCTTTATGAACCCTTTCCAGCAGCCTGCGTGCTTCATGCCAGTTGCCCGCATCCATCTCGTCCAAAGCGCGGCTATAGAGCTCGTTCAATCCGGCGATCCGCTTGATCTCGGCCACCTCCTTCTGCGCATAAGGCAATAACCCA